>JBJEQM010000458.1:0-14402 GCA_051881755.1 Oscillospiraceae bacterium | reverse complement strand
CTGCATTACGGTATTTTTTTGTGCAAGGTAGTTAAGGCTGTTGCTTTGTTATTTTGGACTGCGGAACGGGAGACCCGTCTCCGCAAAATAATGCACCGATGTATGAATTATTTATGTTGCAAAATCAGACTTTATATGATATAATTTATCAAAAGAAACGAGGTGCACCATGACTATACGAGATAAGATAAAGCCCTTTGTTATAGTGGATTTTGCGGAGGGAGCTTCTTTGCAGCTTTACAGCGTTGAGGACTACAAGCAGGAGCTTTTCGACAGCCGAAAGGACGAGGGCTTCACCGGCAACGGCTACGACTGGACGCGTCTGGCGGAGCATTTTATCGCCGAGAAGTGTCCCCACATTGCCCGTGAGATACAGTTTGACCCCGATTACGGTATGTTCACCGTCTATGCCGACTCCGCAGAGCTTCTGGAGCGCTTTGCCGCGGACTTCAAGGCGGCTCTGGACGATGACGATTTTATATACCCGTTCTTCCTGCGGCTTGGCTCAAATCGGGAAAGCGCGCCCGCGTTCCGTCCCATGCGGCGGAAAAATCAACAGCTTTCTCCCGAGGAGGCGGAGGATATCCTCCGCGCGGGGACATCGGGTGTGCTGGCTCTGGCAGGCGATAACGGTTATCCCTACGCGGTGCCCATGAGCTATGTATACAGCGGCGGCAAAATATACTTCCACTGCGCAAAGGAGGGGCATAAGCTTGACTCCATGCTGCGGTGCGATAAGGCGTCCTTTTGTGTTATCGGGCAGGATAATATTATACCCGAGGAATATACAACATATTACAAAAGCGTTATCGCTTTCGGCAGGATACGCTTTGCGGAGACTCTCTCCGAGCTGACCGAGGGAGCGCGTCTGCTTGCGGAAAAATATTGTCCCGACAATACGGAGGAAAGCTTCCTGCGGGAGCTGGACAGCTCCATGGGCAGGCTTTGCATACCCGTGCTGGATATTGAGCATATGACGGGAAAAGAAGCCGCCGAACCGAAAAAATAAATTGCAGGCAGAGGGTTGTATATCCTTTGCCTGCATCGCTTTATGATCTTGATTCGACCCTGTTGTTTTCCTTGAAGAGAAGAGATATGCACCATACTGCGGAAAGCGCCACAAGAATATATACAACTCTGCTGAGTATTGCTCCTGTGCCGCCGAAAAGCCATGCCACAAGGTCAAAGCTGAAAATTCCCACCAGACCCCAGTTAAGGCCGCCGATAATAAGCAGTATGAGCGCTATTCTATCTACGATCGCCATAATTATTACCATCCTTTTTGAGTTTTGCGGTTTCCAAACCGAACAAAGTTCAGCTGCGGAAAATTTCGGCGACAGCCGAAAAAACTCATAAGTTTGAAAATCCTTGACTTTCAAACCTTTCCCTCTTAATAATAAATTGCAAACCCCGGGAGCAGCCAGCTTTGCTCTGCTCTCGGGGTTATTATATGCCTGTTTTAGTCCAATATACCTTTGGGCGAAGAAGTTTCCGTTTCGGCTGTTTCATCGTAAAGCTTCAGCCATTCGGTAAGGCTCTTTATAAAGTTTCCGTCCAGAACGAAAAGCCCGTTTTCGTCGTCCGTGCCCGAGGCTGTGACGAACATTGATATTTTGTCGCTTTCTTCAACGACATATTTCATGGCGGCGGAGACTTCATCGTAATCGTACTTTGTAATATCCGTTTCAATATCGGAGTTGATGACGCCTGAGAAATAATCGTCCATATTGGCTGAAAACTTGGAATTTACACCGTCGTTGAGCATCTCCGAAAGGATAAGTCCCGTACATCTTGCGCGGTATTCCTCGCCCGCTTTATAGTTGGGATAGGTCAGCACCTTGCGCATTGTTGCGGCGTCGAGGTATGTCCTGCCCTCGCGGATAATGGTCTCCTCGCCCGTAGACGGGTTATCGTATATAAGGTTGTAGGGCACGTCGTAGTCCACGCCGCCGAAAATGCTGACGATAGTACCGAAGCTGTCGGTGTTGAACTTGATGTAATTGTCTATATCCAGACCAAGCAGGCTCTCAGCGGCGGTGACGGCGGCTTTTGTTCCTCCGTTGCGGTACACGTCATACAGAGAGTCGCCCGAGGGACACTTTGTGGTGGTGGGCAGCGACAGGAAGATGACCTGCTTTTCCTCCGCCAGAAATCGCGTTACAACGAAGCACGCCGCCGTTTGGCGCTTCTCGGTATCAAGCACCAGAAGCAGGGTGCGGTTGTCCGCGTCGGAGGGAACATAGTCCGCGTCGCTGACCATCTGCTCAAGATGTACTCCCGAAGAGGGATCCTTTTTTTCGGTAAAAAGCATATATTTTGCCATATACCAGATAACTCCGCCTGCCACCCCGAGGGTAAGCAGGATAGTTACAATATATGTAACCGCCATTTTTGCTCCTTTTCGTGACATAAAATCTACTCCTTATGTTGCAAAAAATTTTTTTAGTGATATAATATTATATGTATGGCTCAGAGCACCTCGTATTCGCCGGCGCTGTTATTCATGGCGGCGGCAATATCCGCGGCGTTGATGATATCCACGGCGAGCCCCTTTTTCCGCGCGGCATTCACGGTATGTCCCGTGCCGCTTTTGCTGTCGCACATAACGGCGATAAGCGCCGAAGAATTATCCACCATATACTCGTTGCGGCGAAGCATACATCCTGTATAATATTTTGCGCTGAGAGTTATAAATTTATCCGCGCGGTATATTAATCTGCCAAAGACCCACTTATCGTAGCCCTTAAAGCTGTTGTTAAAGCCCTCGTAAGGCAGCACCACGATAATTTCGATATCCCTGCCGCTGCTTTTATGCTCCATCAGGATATCGCCCGCCCACATATCAACGCCTCTTGCGCCGCCGATATAAAAGCGGGTATAGCCTTTATTGATGCTGTCGGTTATCTTTTTATACAGCAGACTTTTCAGCACCTTTGTCACGGGCGCGTTTATGTCTCCGCCGTCGGGAAGCTTCTCGGGGCGGTGTCCCGAAAAGCAGAGGGAATGTTTTATTTCATCGGTCATAGCGTTACCTGCCTGTAATTGTTTACGATATATATTTTACCATATTTTTTTACATCTTGCAACATATTTTTGAAAGGAGACGCTCACAAAGAGCGATAATATATTATGAACAAAACCAAATCGGATTTTTTCAAGCGCACATGGGCGGAGATACATCTTGACCGCGCCGCGCGGAATTTTGAGATACTCCGCGGACTTATGGACGCTGACTGCACCCGTCCTGCCTGCGTTATAAAAGCAAACGCCTACGGTCACGGGGACGTTATGCTCATGAAATGCTTCAGCGAGCTGGGCGCGGACTTTTTCACCGTATCCAACCTTGACGAGGCTCTTCGTCTGCGCCGCGGCGGCTGCACGGGGGATATACTTATTCTTGGCTGGACTTCTCCTGAATATACCGCCGAGCTTACCGAAAATAACATTATACAGACGGCGCTTTCTGTTGAATATGCGCGGGAATTATCCGCAAATGCAAAAGAACAGCCCGTCCGCGTACACATCAAGCTTGACACCGGCATGGGACGTATCGGTCTTTATGCTGCCGACACGGAAAAGTGCGCGGGGGAGATAGCGGAAATTTACGCTATGGACGGTCTTGCGGTGGAGGGCGCGTTCACTCATTTTGCCGTGGCGGACAGCTACGACAGCGTAAACATCGCCTACACCGACGAGCAGAAGCGTAAGTTTTTCGCCGCTGTTGACCGTGCGCGTCAGCTGGGTGCGCGGCTTGACACGGTGCATTGTCTCAACAGCGCCGCCGCACTTATACATTATGACAAGCGGAGCGCTCTTGCGCGGCTGGGCATCATTTTGTACGGTCTGAAGCCCGACCCTTGTCTGACCATACCCGAGGGCATTGAGCCTGTCATGGAGCTGAAATCCGTGGTGTCCTACATCAAGACCCTGCACAAGGGGGAATCCGTCAGCTACGGCAGGACGTTCACCGCCGACCGCGATATGCTTGTGGCGACCGTTCCTGCGGGCTATGCCGACGGTTACTCTCGGTTGCTGTCGGGGAAAAATGAGGTGCTCATCAACGGCAGACGCGCTCGGGGCGTGGGCAGGATATGCATGGATCAGATGATGGTGGACATCTCGGACATTCCCGATGTTCACGAGGGAACAACGGTGACCCTGTTCGGCTCGGACGGCGGCGAGGTCATTACCGCCGACGATCTTGCGGCGCTGTACGGCACTATCGGGTACGAAATAATCTGCGGCATCAATCAGCGCGTGCCCCGCGTTTATATGCGTAACGGGGAGATAGTTGAAGTGCAGGAGTTTATATAATAAAATATACCCTTTGTATTGTGTATCTACATAATACAAAGGGTATATTGTGTTTTGTATAATATATAGCAAATTATACTATTTGGAACAGATAAAATTTAAGATAATCTGTTTCGGGGACGTTAAGCAGGGTAGGGTGGTCGGGAGACTGGCGGCGCGCTTCGATAAGCTTCAAGGACACGCCTGCGTCTGCGGCGGCGGACATGAGCATTTTCACGAACAGCCCGTTATCCATAAAGTGTGAGCAGGAACAGGTGGCGAGGTAGCCGCCCCTCGGCAGCAGCTTCATGGCACGGTAGTTTATCTCCTTATAGCCACGCTCCGCGTCGGATATGGTGCGGCGGTTTTTGGTGAATGCGGGCGGGTCGAGGATTATCATGTCGTACTGTCCCTTGGACTTGCAAAGCTCGGGCAGCAGGTCAAACACGTTGGCGCATACGAAGTCCATTCTGTCGGCGACGCCGTTTTTCTCCGCGTTGGTTTTTACCATATCCACTGCGGTCCGGGAAATATCCACGGCGGTGACGTGCTCCGCTCCGCCCTTTGCGGCGTTAAGCGCGAATGAGCCTGTATGTGTGAAGCAGTCCAGCACACGCTTGCCTTTTGCTATTTTTGCGGCGGCAAGGCGGTTATACTTCTGATCCAGGAAGAAGCCCGTTTTCTGTCCGTTTTCAACGTCCACGTCGTATCGTATACCGTTTTCGCATATCTCCGTTACGGCGAAGGGTGCTGCGGAGATAAAGTTGCTCTCGTACCAGCCTTTGTACACCTCCAGACCCTCCAGCTGACGTATGGCAACGTCGTTGCGCTCGTAGATGCCGTCTATCTTTACATTATCCTCCGCAAGCACGTCCAAGATACTGCGGTAAATTATATCCTTTATCTTGTCCATGCCGTAGGAGAGCACCTGCGTTACAATTAGGTTTTCGTAGCGGTCAACGGTAAGCCCCGGCAGACCGTCCGCTTCGCCGAAAACAAGGCGGCAGGCTGAGAAGTCATCTCCCATGACGGTCTTGCGGTAGTCGACGGCGTATTTTATCCTGCGGCGGAAAAAGGCTTCGTCATACTTATCGTTGGCGTTCTGCGACAGTATCCTTATGCGTATCTTGCTTTTTTCGCTGACAAAGCCCGTGCCGAGGTACGCGCCCTTTTCCGATAGCACGTCCGTCAGGCAGCCGTTTGTCCACTCGCCCTCCACGCTTTTTATCTCGGTATCGTACACCCACGGGTGACCCTTTTTCAGGCTCGCCTCCGCTTTTTTCGTTACAACGGCGGCGGGGTAGTTTCTTTCGGTTTTCATTATATTACATTATCCTTTCAATCGTGGCGTTCGTCGGAATCAAAGGTCTCGCAGAAGCGCGCCGCAAAGGCAGGCTCTTCTCCTGCGGCATAAAGATGTGAGGTATCGCCGAATGAATTCATGCGGAAGTACGCGATACCCTCGCGGCGCTCCTCGGTAGTCAGCGTTGTGACCGATGTGGGCGCGGCGCAAAATCCGTGCCACAGCACCACGGGAGATATGCCAAGCAGGTGACCCAGCATTACGCACTCCACCCCGAAATGACAGAAAAGCGCCACAGTATCGCGGTTTGGCTTTACTGCGCGGTAGAAATTGCCCTCGCGCTTATATCCGTGGCTTTCAAGGAGAGTATCAAGTCCGCTCCATACCCACTCCGCTTCTTTCTTCACGTTTCCGCTTTGCATCAGCGGTGTATCGCACCATTTTTCCTTGTGGTAATACTCGGGGACGGCTGTCCAATATGCGGGAAGTCTGTCCCACGGGATATGCTTTTCACCCGTGTCGGGGTCGGTGACGGGAGCTTCAAACTCGCGGAGCCACGGTTTTTCCTCGGCAGTGCGGTGCATTTTCTCCAATGTATAGGCGGCTGTGTCCCTTGCTCTGCCGAGAGGGGAGACGTAAAATTTTGCAATATCCAGCTTCGCCATTTTCTCCGCCAACAGTGCGGCCTCGCGGCGTCCCTTTTCGGTAAGGGAATCTATGCTGTAATCGGGGTCGCCGTGTCTTATTATAAGCAGTTTCATCCGATTTCCTTTCTATCATTACAAATGCCGTCCGTTTTTATGCGGACGGCACTATTATTTACATTTATTCAGATCCTTATCCGTCCAGCCCATTGCAAGGCGGCGGCATATCTGCGCGCCGATCTCTTTAAGCGGCTGCTGTTCGGCACACGCACCAAGCTTATATGCTTCCATGGGCATACCGTATACAACACAGCTGTCTTTATCCTGTCCGATAGTATACGCGCCTTTCTTGTGCATTTTAAGCAGTCCCTTTGCGCCGTCCGCGCCCATTCCCGTTAGCAGGGCGGCGATAGCCTTGTTTCCCGCCGTCTCGGCAACGCTGGAAAACAGCACGTCTACCGACGGACAATGTCCCGACACCTTTTCGCCGGGCGCGCTCTTTACATAGTAGCCGTCCTTATCCTTTTTCAGCTCCAGATGATATCCGCCTGCGCCGATTATACAATCGCCCTGACGAACTCTGTCTCCGTCCGCCGCCTCGCGGACATTGACCGCACAGCTTTTATCCAGCCGCTCCGCATACATTTTTGTAAACACCGGCGGCATATGCTGCACCACCACTATGGGCGGCATTGATGCGTCAAACGATTTGATAACGCACTCCAGAGCGTCCGTGCCTCCTGTGGAGGCTCCCAATGCGATAACGTAGCCGTCCCGAGCTTTTGCGGCGGCACCCGATATCTCCTCCTTGGTGGGGAGGGCGGGCATCACCTTGCCGTGTACGGCAGTCGCCGAATCTGACAGCACGCCGTCCACGCGCTCGGGGGTCTTTAGCTTTGGCGCGTTATATTTTGCTCCTGCGGCGATTATTATTTTTGTACTCAGCACGTTGCTGAATGTCGCCATATCCTGCGGTCTCCGCGGTTTGTGCATAAAGCCTGCCGCGCCGCATTCCATCGCTTCCCGCTCGGATATGTCCGACGAGGTCACGATTATACAGGGCATTGGGCTTTGCTTCATAAGGCTGGCGAGGAAAACTCTGCCGTCCATTTTGGGCATTTCCACATCAAGGATAAGCACGTCGGGAGACAGCTCACCGATCTTATCCTTTGCTTCGAAGGTGTCCTCTGCCGTGCCTGCCACCTCGATACGCGGATTTTCGGAAAGGCGGCTTTTCAGCGTTTCACGGAACAGCTTTGAATCGTCCACGATAAGCACTCTTATTTTTTCCATTATACCTTGCCCTTTCCCGAAAGCTTACGGTAGACCGCCGGCTTGACATAAGTATATCTGGTGTTCTTTCCCACGCTTTCAGCGTGTCCTACAAAGAGATAGCCGCCCTCCTTGGTAACGTCGTAAAACCTTTCCACAAGGGCGTTTTTGGTATCCATCTCAAAATATATCATTACATTTCGGCAGCTTATGAGGTCGTAGGGCCTCTGGCAGACTATCTTGTTCATAAGGTTGAACTGGCGGAACTCCACCATATTGCGTATGCGCTCGATGACCTGATAGGAGCCGTCGGGAAGTCTGGTAAAATATTTTCTCAGCCAGCGCTCGGGGACGTCCTTCACCATTTCCTCGGTATATACCGCCGCTTTCGCCTTTTTCAGCACGTCGGTATCAAGGTCGGTGGCAAGTATCTTCAGATTCCACATGGACGCGCGGGAGCCGAAATATTCGTCCATTGTCATTACAATGGTATAGGGCTCCTGTCCCGTTGAGGAAGCGGCGCACCAGATACGCAGGTCGTGATCCTTGACGGTCTGCTCAAGATAGGGCAGCACCACGTCTTTAAGGTACTCGAAATGCTCCGGCTCGCGGAGGAAATATGTATGGTTGGTGGTAAGCTTGTTCACCAGCTGCATTGTCTCCCGTCCCGTTTTGTCCGCAAAGGCGAAGTCGATAAACTCCTTGAAGCTTTTGAAGCCGCGGCTTGTGACGGTATTGGAGAGCCTGCCCTCGATAAGCACTCTCTTTTTTTCAAGATTGATGCCGTAATTGGTTTTCATATATGCGACGAGCCTGTTAAAATCGTCGTCCGTTAGTTTAAGCATAGCAGCTCCTTTAAGGTTTAGTCTGTCATTATAAGCTTGTTGCAGTCAAGAAGAAGCTTTATTTCGTCGGAGGAATTGACAATACTCTTTATATAGCGGTTGGTGTTGACATTCTTGAAGTCGGGGGTCTTGCTGATTATCTTCTTGTCAACAACGGTGACCTCCTGCACTCTGTCAACGATAATGCCTACCTGCATACCGCCGTCAAACTCCAGCACGATGATACAAGTCCTGTCGTCGTAGGGTATCTCCTCCATACCGAAGCGCTTTCTTACGCTGATAACGGGGACTACCTTGCCGCGGATATTGATGACGCCCTTGATATAATCGGGTATCTTGGGCACGATGGTTATCTGCTCGATACCGATTATCTCGTTGACAAACTCTATTTCTATGCCGTATATTGTATCTCCGATACTGAAGAAAAGCACCTCAACGCCGTCTGCGGCAAAGGCTTTCTTGCCTTCGGTGGAAAAAATTGCATCGCTCATTTATAAACCCGTCCTTTCAGATCAGAAATCGCTGATAATATTGCTGATATCAAGTATAATGGTGATGGAGCCGTCGCCCAGAATAGAGCAGCCTGCCATACCGTTCTGCTTGACGTTGAAGTTGTTCAGCATTGGCGAGAAAGGCTTTACCACTACCTGCTGCTCGCCGATAAGCTCGTCGGCAAATATGCAGGCGCACTTGCTCTCCGATTCAACAAGTATCACAATGCCCTCGTAAAGGTTGTCCGTACCGGGAGTCAGGTCGTACAGCTCGTAAAGTCTGATAAGCGGGAAGCACTCGCCGCGTATCATTATCATTTCCTTGCCGTCGGTATCCTTGACAAGCTGGGAGGGCTTTACTTTGAAGGATTCTCTGATGGAACTTATGGGGATAGTAAAGATAGACTGACCGACGGATACCTCCATGCCGTCCACGATAGACAGGGAGAGAGGTATCTTGATGATAAAGCTGCTGCCCTCGCCCCACTTGGAGTCAACGGACACGCTGCCGCCTATCTTCTCAAGGTTCTTTCTTACAACGTCCATGCCGACGCCTCTGCCCGAATACTCCGTTACCTGCTCGTTGGTGGAGAAGCCGGGGAGCATTATCATGTTGAATATTTCCTTATCGGTATATTCGCTGACAGGCTTGGTGAGCAGTCCGTTCTTTTCCGCCTTTTCTATTACTTTCTGGGTGTTGATGCCTGTGCCGTCGTCGGCGACAACGATGATTACCTCGCCCGAGGAGTTATATGCGGACAGGGTTATCTTGCCCTTTGCAGGCTTGCCCCGTGCGATACGATCCTCAACGTTGTCCTCGATACCGTGATCCATGGAGTTACGCACCATATGCATGAGGGGGTCGTTGAGCTGGTCGATGATGGACTTGTCAACTTCCGTTTCCTCGCCCTCGAAAATAAGGTCAACGTCCTTATTGAGCTTTACTTTCATATCGCGGACGATACGGGTCATTTTATTGAACGCGCCCGAGATAGGCACCATTCGGATAGACATAACGGTATCCTGAAGCTCGGAATTGAGCTTGCGGAGCTGTCTTGCGGCTTTCTGGAAGTTATCAAGGCGCAGTCCCTTTAAGTCGGGGTTGGAAGTTACCATGGCTTCGGTGATAACTATTTCGCCTACGAGGTCAAGCAGCGTATCCAGCTTATGCAGATTTACGGAGATAAGAGACTGCTTTGAGCCGCCCTTGCTGCCAAGCATATTGTTTATCTGCTCCACGGATTTTGCTCCGCCCTGTGCTGCCGGCTTGGGTGCTTCGGCAGGCTTTGCCGCGGTCGATGCGGCTGCGGGCTGTGCGGCAGCAGCCTGAGTCGGAGCCGATGCGGCAGGCTGTGCTGCGGGAGCGGCTCCTGTGGACACTACCTCACAGTGCTTTACGTTGGGGCTGGAGATGATCGTTCTGATAATATCCTTGGGATTATCGGCGGTAAAGGTTATCATAAAGCCGCTTTCGATTATCTTCTGCGCGGAGGCGGTATTTGTCTCGATGTCGGCAGGGTCGAACTTAATGGTCTTGCACTTATCCTTGATATTGTTTACAACGATAAGGGCGCGGAGATTTTCCATCTTGCAGTCCTCTTCAAAGGTGACCTTGACGGTGATGTCTCCCGTAAGCTCGATCTCGGAGCCCATTTCCAGCACCTCGTAGGATTTTACGTTGGAGGTATCGGCAATAAGCGCCAGTATGCCGTCCACGTCGGTATCGACGGAGGGGCGGAATTTTATAATGAAGCCGTTTTCGATGATATCCTTTGCAGTCTCGCTGTTGGACTCGATATCAGCAGGGATATATTCCAGCTTCTCACATTCCTCGGTTATCTTATTTATTACCAGCAGCGCACGGAGATTTTCCATTTTGCAGTCGTCGTCGAACACTACCTTTACAACGGTAAGCTCGCCGCCCACAGGTGCAGCAGGCGCTGGAGCTGCCGTCTGTGCGGCGGAAGCGTCAGCCGAAGGAGCCGCTGCGGGTGCTGCGGCGGGTGCACCGCCTTTGAGCACGTTTACAAACGCTTCTATCTTTCCCATCTGACCGCTGAAATCGGTGGGAGTGAACTCGTCGCTTTCCTGAATGACCTCGATCTCCGCTTTAAGCAGGTCGGAAGAGGTAAAGAGCAATTCGTAAAGCCCTTTCATATCGCTGATAACGGGATTTTCCTCACGGATAATGAAAAACATATCCTCGATAATATGCGCAAGCTTGGACATATTATCAAGTCCCATCATTGCGGACGAACCCTTAATGGTGTGCATTATACGGAATATCTCGTTGATCTCCTCCGATGAAAAGCCCGCCTCGTTTTCGGTTTTCATCAGTATCTGGTCCAGCTGTTCAAGCAGGGAAGTGGTTTCAAATATGTACATATCCACCATGGATTCCATGCCGGCTTCAAATTTAGCCATAAATATGATCATTCCTTTCTAAAGAGCTTTGTATTTTTTGTCGGAAAGCGCCGGCTGTCAGCTGTAAATTTGCCGTACAGCCGAAATATATTGTCAAAAGGGCGTAATATCCCTATAATATACTATGCTTAATACTATTATACTATAAATTTCTCTTTTCGACAAGTCTAATTTTAAATATATTTTCACATACAAGCAAAAATTTTTAAGCCAAATTTCGTTTATTATTAACAAAATTTATTTCAAAATATCGGATAATTAATAAGAGACTATTAAGAAATATACCCGTTGTGACGAAATATATTATATATTTACGGAACGAAAGGACGTGAGTACCATGGCGGAGCTTCTTCATATAACCACCCCTATCAATTCAAAAGGCTATGAATATACCAACAAGCATGCTCAGCAGGTACAGACAGACCAGGTTTTTAGTCTGGGAGACACTTCAAAGGTCCAGAAAACCACCGAACGCACGGAGGAATATACAAATCAGGATACAAAAAACGGCTCTACACTCAGCATTAACGTCTCCGTGCCGAAAAATCCGTCGGCGGCTTCAGCGATACTTCGAAGCATTGTTGGCTCGGGAACGACCTACGCCCTTTCGTCGGAGGGCAACACGGACACACTTAACAAAGTGACAGAATTTGCCAAAGAGGTCATGCTCAATCCCTCGAATCTTTCTGTCGACATGGCGGCTCAGGAAAAGGACGCCACCATTTTCGGCGACTCCATCTGGTCACAGATGAAAAATATACTTATGAGCGGCTCGGACGAGATAGGTCAGGCGGTGCTGCAGTTTACCAAGGCGGCTTCCGACGCCTCCGCGCGGGACGATATCCTTAACTCCATATCATCAAATCTGCGCTTCCTTGCTCAGAATGCCGCTCCCTCCCGCGAGCTTGCTGATAAGCTCACAAACGCCGCCGATACCCTCAGCGGAGATAATTTTTCCTCCATGAAAGGCTCTATCCTCGGTATGCTTGACAGTCTCAACAACAGTCTGCTTATCAACGACGATATGAAAAACCTTATCTCCCTTACGATATACAATATGTCCCGCTACAACAGCAGCGCTTCGGCGCTGGGTGAAAGCTTCAACGCTATACTGGACATGACATCGGGCGCGGAACAGGCGGATATGCTGCGGCAGCTTTTTATGAAGTATATCGAAAATGCCGATCTGCCCTCCGATATAAAAATAGAATCCCTTAACAGCCTTATCCAAGGCAGCGCCCCTGCGGCAAGCTCCCTCTCCCTGCTGGCGGAAAAGCTGGGAGCGGCTATGAACAGCAGCGAGCTTTCCGCTGCTTCTCTTGCGGCTGCGCTGAACGGCATAAATTCCGACGGAGGCACGGAAGCGCTCCGCAACGCTCTGTTGGCGGCGCTCCCAAGCTCCATGTACGGCGGTCTCAACAGCATTATAAAAAGCTATGATACCACGGGAAATATCCGCTCCCTCCTTGACAGGCTCAGTATAATGATAAACTCCGTGGACGATATGGAAAAGAAAACCATGCTTGCGGACAAGGTCAACGACATACTTTCCCATTTTACCGTCAGCGAGCAGGATATATCCCTTACCACCGACTCGATTTTGCAGCAGCAGTCGCTGACCCTGCTTTCACAGCGGCTGGGCGGAAATCTTGAAGCGGCGCTGGAAAACATAAGCGCACAGCGGCTTTCTGCCATGCTCAGCGGACTTAATACCATAAACGGCTCGGCTTCGCTCCGCGCGGCGTTTGAGATGCTTCTGCCGCAAAATTCCACGGGAGAGCTTAATCTGCTGCTGCGCAGCTTTAATTCCACGGGCGACCTTAACAAGCTTATCGACTGTCTCAGCATAACCCTCAACGCCATAAAAAATATGGACAAGAAAATTATCCTTGCTCAGAGCGTGAACGAGATACTGGGAAATCTTACCAATGCACAGGGAGTAAAATATCAGCCCCCGACCTCCATGGCAAACCTTATGGACTTCCTTGCAAAAAATCTGAACGACCCATCGCTGAAATCCCTTTCCTCCATGAGCCGCTCGGATATTATGCAGGGGCTGCTGACGGCTCCGGGCGTATTTACGCCTTTGCTGCATTACCTCGTGCCCATTGACGACGGAGATATGAAAGCTTTCGGCGAGCTCTGGGCCGATCCCGACGCGGAAAACCGCAACGGGGCAAAAGAGTCCAAGCATCTTTTCCTCTGTTTCGACATTGAGGACGTTGGTTACTTTGAGCTGGAGCTGCAAACTCAGGATAAAAATTTGCAGGTGACACTATTATGTCCTGTGGGAACGGAGAGCATTTTCCGTCCCCTGAAGGACGATATCGGCAGGATCGCTGCCGCAAACGGCTACACCGCCGAGGGTACGCGTATCGGCACGCTGATAAAGAAGCGCGACCTTACGCAGGTCTTCCCGAAAATACAGGAAAAAAGGAGCGGTCTGAATGTCAAGATATAAAAAGCCCGTCACAAACGGGGCGGCAGTCGCGCTGAAATACAATCCGCAGAAGGACTACACTCCCGTTGTTGTAGCTTCGGGTCACGGCAAGGTTGCGGAGAAGATAATCAATCTTGCGGAGGAAAACGGAGTGCCTGTCTACCGTGACGATTCCACGGCGGCAATGCTGACCATGCTGAACGTGGGGCAGGGTATTCCGCCCGAATTATACCAAGTGGTGGCGGGTATCTATGTGCAGGTGCTGCATTTAGCGAAAAACGCTAAGAAATAACCGCGCGGAGCGCGCACTTAAAGTTTCGTCCACCTTTTCAAAGGTGGCAGGGGTCAAGGGGACGGAGTCCCCTGCGGGGTTTGGGGCAGCGCCCCAAGAACTAACGAGTCAAAGGAAATTTACGCAATAACAAGTAAAGAAACGGTACAATAAAAAAACGCCGATTGCATGAATGATATACTAATCCTTAATCTTATTATAGACAATATCACAAAAATATGATATACTAGCGAAAGGATTAATTTATGAATTTTACATACATAGAGTTTGAAAAAGTAGTTGATGATTATTCTAAAGGATTTATGTCAAAGCATGAGTTGTGTATATGGTCTCAAAAAAAATATTATGATTTTTTGTTGACCCAATTATTGAATATTGAAATGATTTATATGTATCCA
>JBJEQM010000457.1:0-3499 GCA_051881755.1 Oscillospiraceae bacterium | reverse complement strand
ATGCAAGCAGCTGTGCGGCAAAGGCGTCAGCCGCTAATTGTTCGGTGTTGCCTTAGTATTATTATTGCACATTAATCCCCAAATTGCAAGTATATTTTTTCAATAATCTAAATCTTTACCATATTTTTACCGTTAAATACACTGTATAATTTTACAACTTTGCATTTTTTGCGGAAAACGTTTAATATTTAATTTGTGCAAATATAACAACATCTTATAATTTATACAGCAAAATACCGTCATAATGACGTTATGTTTTTTCTGAAAACCCCTTTAAAAATATTTTTTATCTGCTATAATATACAAGACATGATAAATATACGCCGATACAGGCGAAAAATTGTAAAAATATATCCTGTGGCTTGTATATTTGTTGCCTGTACGGCTTTTGGGAAGTGAGGGAGTTTATGTTTCAGATAAGATGGATTCGGGAAAATATGAAGGGGTACAGGGGGCAATACATATTCGCGCTCTGTCTGACGGCGTGCGGACAGATAATGTACATAGTAAACCCCATATTTTCACAGAAAATAGTAGATAATTTTATCTACAGCGAAAACGCTCTGCAAAACCTTGCACAGCACAAGGATAAGCTTATCATACTCTGCCTTTGCATGATAATGTTCACGCTTGTCCGCACAATTATCCAGTATAACGCCAATATGCTTTACGAAAAATGCTCTCAGGGTATGCTGTCAAAAATACGCAGCTTCCTGTTTATGAATGTCCAGCGGCAGGATACGGCGTTCTATGACAAAAATACCACCGGCGACCTAATGAACCGCCTTTCGGGCGACCTTGACATGGTAAGACACACCGTAGCGTGGATAATCAAAACATTCCTTGAATGTATCGTGCTGTTTCTGACCACCACCATATATTTTATTATCCTCGACCCCATAATGGCGATCTCGCTGCTGGCGCTGACGCCCCTTATTTTTATTGTATCCGCCATATTCAACAAGGTGATAGGTCCGAAATATGTTCAGCGCCGCGAGACTCTTTCCCGGCTTAACACCCGCGCACAGGAAAATATCGCAGGCAACCGCGTAGTAAGAGCCTTTGCCCGCGAAAAATACGAGGAAGAGCTGTTCGACGACAAAAACGCCGCTTTCGCCGAAGCCAGCAAGGACGCCTCTCTGACATGGCTGAAATTTTATCCCTATGTTGAAACCACAGCGCAGGGTCTTTCCATTGTACAGCTTATCGTAGGCGGTATATTCGTTATAAACGGCAGGATAACCATGGGTGAATTTGTGGCGTTCAGCGGACTTATCTGGACATTGTCCAACCCCATGAGAATGGTTGGCAGCCTGATAAACGACTTCCAGCATTTTCTCGCCTGCGCCAACAAGATAATTGAGGTATACTACTCCCGTCCCCTTATCGCCGACCGCGCCGACGCTGTGGATAAGCCCGAGCGCTTCAAGGGCTCGGTCGAGTTCCGCGGAGTAAGGTTCGGATATGACAACAACATGGTGCTTGACGGCATTGACTTAAAGATAGAGCCCGGCGAGACCGTCGCCATTATGGGCGAGACAGGCTCGGGCAAGACCTCGCTCATCAACCTTATCCCCCGCTGCTACGATGTCAAGGAGGGCTCGGTGCTGGTGGACGGCGTTGACGTGCGCAATATGAAGCTTCATCAGCTCCGCAGCAACATCGGCGTCGCCATGCAGGACGTACTGCTCTGGTCGGACACCATCGACAGCAACATCGCTTTCTTTGACTCGGATATGTCCGAGGAGGACGTTCATCATTACGCCAAGCTATCCGACGCGGACGAGTTTATCTCCAAGCTGCCCGACGGATATGATACTATCATCGGTGAGCGCGGCGTGGGTCTATCGGGCGGTCAGAAGCAGCGTATCTCTCTTGCGCGCGCGCTGGCTATGCGTCCTGCCATACTCATACTGGACGACACCACCTCCGCCGTTGACCTTGAGACCGAAAAGCTTATACAGCATAACCTTGCAAACCTTGATTTCACCTGTACCAAAATAATCATCGCCCAGAGAATATCCTCCGCCAAAAGCGCGGACAAGATAATCATACTCAAAGACGGCAAAATATCCGAGTGCGGCACACATGATGAGCTGCTGAAAAATCCCGACGGATATTATACCGAAATTTACCGTCTGCAAAACGGTGAATACGACGTGAAGGGAGGCGACCGAAATGGCTCGAAATAAATATGATGTGGACGAACAGCTGGAAACTCCCTTTGACATACGTCATTTCAAGCGCGCCGCAGTCTATGTAAACAAATACAAGGGCAAAATGATACTGGCGCTGTTTTTAAGCGCGGCGGCGGTCATTATAGGTCTGTTCGCTCCCGTGCTGACGCAGTATGCCATTGATAATTCCATGACAAACAAAAATATCCCCGAGCTGATCGTCGTGGCGGCTCTGCTGCTGGTCACTATAATCGTCAATATCCTGTTTACAACATGGCGTTCGCGCATTATGACAAACGTGGGTCAGGATATAATATACGATATAAGAAAGGACCTTTTTGCCCATTTGCAGGAGCTTTCCTTTGAGTATTACGACAACCGTCCCCACGGCAAGATACTGGTGCGCGTTATCAACTATGTAAACAGCGTTTCCGACGTGATTTCCAACGGTATCATAAATTTTGTGCTGGAGATGTTCAACCTTATTTTTATCGCGGTATTTATGTTTGCCATGCATTGGAAAATGGCGCTGGTCATTATTGCGGGTGTTCCCCTGCTGATGGCGGTGATAATGTTCATCAAGAAAAAACAGCGCCGCGCATGGCAGGAGGTCAACAACAAAAGCTCCAATCTTAACGCGTATCTCCACGAGGGTCTGGAGGGCGTAAAGGTGACCCGGCTTTTTGTCCGCGAGGACGAAAATTCGGGCATATGCCAAAATCTCTCCGAAGCTTACCGCGACAAGTGGATGGTTGCCGTAAAATACAACAACCTGCTGTGGCCTACGGTGGATACAATATCGGTCATCATCAGCGCGGCGATATATCTTACGGGTCTGCTGATAATAGGTCCTGCGTCCATTTCGCTGGGTACTATCGTGGCTATGGGCGGCTACGCTTCGCGGTTCTGGCAGCCTATAATGAACCTGTCCAACCTGTTCAACTCCTTTGTAAACACGGTATCCTACCTTGAACGTATCTTTGAGGCTATGGACGAGCCGGTTACCGTCAAGGATAAGGAAAATGCAAAGGAAATGCCGCCCATCAAGGGAGACGTTACATTTGACAATGTAACATTTGCATATGACGAGAGCAAGAATATTCTGGAAAATCTGTCCTTTACCGTGAAAAGCGGCGAAAGCGTGGCGCTGGTCGGTCCTACGGGCGCGGGCAAGACCACTATCGTAAATCTTATATCGCGATTTTACGATACAACGGGCGGACGTGTGCTTGTGGACGGCGTTGATATTTCCGACGTTACGCTCCACTCCCTCCGCTCGCAGATGGGCATAATGCTCCAAGACAGCGTGATTTTCAGCGGCA
>JBJEQM010000456.1:0-3514 GCA_051881755.1 Oscillospiraceae bacterium | reverse complement strand
AAACATAGGAGGACATCACGCTGTCAATGGGATTATTCTGTTTCAGCTCATATACAAAGCTGTCCGGCAGCGCCATGATATCAATCCTTTCAAATATTTAGTCCGTGCCAGCCCTTGGGGATAAAAAGCTCCTCGTAAACATCAATGGCATAGCTGTCCGTCATGCCCGCAATATAATCGCAAACGGCACGGTCGGCGTTGGTTTTTGCCATTATCTTCTTAAATTCCTCGGGGAGCTTATCGGGATTTTTCAGAAAATATTTATACAGCCGCTCCACCAGCATTTTTGCCTTGGATTCCTCCGCCTTGGCGATGGAATTTTTGTATACGTTGGCGTACATGAAATCGTTCAGCTTTGTGAATGCTTTCTGCTGCTCGTCGGGAATTGCGATATCTTTTACGCCGTTTTCGATAATTGAGGTGATAAGCGTGGTAATTCTGGCGCTCTTGGAGTGACCGAGGACTTCTGTGGCATCCTTGGGCAGGTCGTTTTCGGTAAGCATACCTGCGCGAATGGAGTCGTCGATATCATGGTTGATAAACGCGATCCTGTCGGCAAGGCGTACAACATAGCCCTCCTTTGTGGCGGCTATTTTGTTTGTATGACAGGCAATTCCGTTTTTTACCTCGTATGTAAGATTAAGACCCTTGCCCTCTTTTTCGATATAATCCACAACGCGCACCGACTGGAGGTAATGTGTAAATCCGAATGGACATATCTCGTTTAGTATAGTCTCGCCCGAGTGACCGAAAGGAGTGTGTCCAAGGTCGTGACCGAGGGCGATTGCTTCGGTGAGGTCCTCATTGAGACGGAGCGCTCTTGAAATAGTACGGGCTATCTGTGAGACCTCAAGAGTGTGGGTCAGTCTTGTACGGTAATGGTCGCCCACGGGGTCAAGGAATACCTGTGTTTTATGCTTCAGTCTGCGGAAGGAATTGCAGTGGAGTATCCTGTCCCTGTCACGCTGAAACTCCGTCCTTATGGGACATTTCGGCTCGGGTCTGGCGCGGCGTCCCGAATTTTTCGAGTAGCACGCCTCGTCGCAGAGCATACCAAGCTCCATAACCTCTGTTTGTTCACGAACAGTCATATTTACAATTCCTCCTCAAGACGGGATTCTGCTTTATTATATATTTATATACAAAATAAGTATAAAAAAACCTCTTTTTTATAATATGATTTGTATATTTATACAAAATATCATGCAAAATTCTCAAAAGTTTCATCACCCTGCACATATTCGATGCGTCCGTTAGTGATATCAACAAGCTTTTTGCGCAGCGGCTCGGCAAAGTCTTTTTTTACAAGAAGGTCAAGAGTAACGTCGCTGCCGAAGTCGGTGTTTACCGTTTTGACCTCAAATTCGGGGAGAATGTAGGTTATCTTGCCGTAGAGGTCGTAGTCTGCCGTGAGTTTTACGGGATAGGAGCTGCACATTATCATGCGCTCGGCGGCGTCGACGGCAATTTTGGCGGAGTGGGAGTATGCCCGCACCAGACCGCCGCCGCCCAGCAGTATGCCGCCGAAATAGCGCGTCACTACGCAGCATACATCGGTGAGCCCCTCTTTTTGCAGCACGTCCAGTACGGGAACGCCTGCTGTACCCTGCGGCTCGCCGTCGTCGGAGTAGCGGGAGATGTTGCCGTCGCGAAGAATATAGGCGTAGACGTTGTGCGTGGCTTTGCGGTGCATGGCGCGTATTTTGTTGATGAACTCCACCGCCTCGTCGTTGGTCTTCACGGGGGAGATATAGCCGATAAACTCGGATTTTTTCTCGGTAAAGGTCGCCTCGGCAAAGGCTTTGACGGTTGAATAATCCATATTGTTCTCCTTTAAATCAATAATATTCTAACAGCTTTTCATCAATCGGCGCAATATGCTCTCTACCTTTAACCTTACTGTACAGTGCAAGTTTTACAATTTCATTACGGTCGTTTATCTGCGCACAGATTTTATCTATACCGATGTTATCAAGAGTAATTCCGTAAAGACCGCCGTATTCAATGCGTTCTTCCGAGGAAAAATAATCTGGTTTCATCAGAAATTTCATAACACCCAGATATTCAAAATCGGCACTTTCAATACCCAATTCTTCGTAACACTCTCGTATAATACATTCCCTTGGAGTTTCGCCCTTATCTATGCAGCCGCCGAAAATTTCCCACCGGTTACGCCATTTATTCCAGCCAAGTAAATAATCATTATTGATCTTTACGACGGCAAGGCAGTGAGTAAGCTGCGAACATTCAGCCAATTTGTCCTCGCTTTCATTCGTTATATAGATAAAAAGATTTCCGTCCCAATCTTTGAGGATATAGTCTGACATTCAACTTTCCTCCTAAAAAACACATAACTCGTCTTTGATAATTTGATAATTTATTTCCAAACTTATTACCTGCATAAATATGTAAAAAGGCTACTGCATTTTTCAACGCAATAGCCTTGGCGATTACTTGTTCATATCGTAACGCTTCTTGAACTTATCAATACGTCCGCCCGTGTCAACAAGCTTCTGCTTGCCCGTGAAGTAAGGGTGGCACTTGGAGCAAACTTCGACTCTGATGTCCTTCTTTGTGGAACGTGTCTTGATTACGTTGCCGCAAGCGCAGGTGATCGTTGTTTCCTCGTAGTTGGGATGGATACCCTCTTTCATTCTTAACACCTCATTCCTTTAATATTATATGATTAGCATAGCAGCCCATCACATAACATCGGACAGTAGTGCTATTTACAATCACTTACGGTAGTATATTATATCATATACTTTTCGCCTTGTCAAGAGCTTATAGCCAAATTTTTAAAATAAATTGTAAATAATCATCGGTGCTTTGGCATGATATTACGACTTCATGGCAGGGGTTACCACTTTTTCTCCTCGGATGCGCAGTACATTTCATTTTTTGCCGCGCGAAGCTCCACATAACAGCCGCATTTGCCGCATATGCCGTTGGCAAGGCTGTCACACTCTCGGCATATGTCCAGTCGGCGGCGGTACAAATTATCTTCGGCGCGTCTTTCCGCAGGTATCTCCTTTATATATTCGAGGATATTTTTCAGCTCGCTGTCCAAGTCCATATCCTCCAGCAGACATTTTCGGCAGAACGGCTTCATCATTTTGTCAGCGTGATAGCAAAAACGGAGCATGGGGGAATGGTCAGCCGTACATTTCCAACCTCAAGCTGTATATTGTCAAAGGCGGTCGGCTTGACAGCCTCGGGCGCGTCAAAGGTATTGTGCGCGTGAACGTCTCCCGTGAGAATCTCGGCGGAAAGGTTGGACGGCTTAAATCCGCCTAAGGATATATCCAATTCATACTCATTTTCAAGGGAGCAATTTGCGATCGTGATAAGCACATTTCCGTTTTCGTCCATGGAGGCAGAATGTGTTATGGCAGGTATCTCTGCGCCGTCGGAGCCTGCTGTGACGTTATCGCAGCTGCTTTCCAGCAGTGTAGCGCCGTGATGACCGTTATACATACGGAAAACGTGATATGTAGGCGTGAGCACCATTTTC
>JBJEQM010000455.1:0-3529 GCA_051881755.1 Oscillospiraceae bacterium | reverse complement strand
AGAAAATGTATAATATTTTCCCTCGATACCGTCGCTGTCCGCGTCCTGTGCGCTGTAAAATCCGCCGTCAGGGGAGGTCATTTCACGCAGGATATATTCCGCAGTTTTTTCCGCCGTATCAAGATAAAGAGCGTTTTTGGTCAGGCTGTATGCCGCGGAGTACGTTATGATAAGCAGGGCGTTGTCATACAGCATTTTTTCAAAGTGAGGCGCAAGATAATATTTATCCGTAGAATACCTTGAAAAGCCGCCGCCGATATGGTCAAAGATACCGCCCTTACGCATTTGCATCAGCGTTTTTTCGACCATGGCAAGAGCGTTTGCATAATTGTTCCGACGTGAATACAGCATAAGGAAAAGCAGATTATGGGGCGTTGGAAACTTGGGAGCAGAACCAAATCCGCCGTAAACGCTGTCAAAGCTGCTTTCAAAATATTTCACTGCATTGTCTGTCAGGTTTTCGGACGCGGCATTTACGTTATCCGTGCTTGCCGATTTAAGATGTGCAATAATATTATCCGCCGATGTCATAAGCATTGTACGGTCACTGCGCCACTTTTCCACGATGGCATTCAGCAGGTCGGCAAATCCCGGCATACCGTACCGCGAATCAACGGGAAAGTATGTCCCTGCAAAAAAGGGCTTTTTGTCCCACGTCATAAAAATGCTCATGGGCCAGCCGCCGCTTCCCGTAAACGCCTGACACACCGCCATATACACGCTGTCGATATCGGGACGCTCTTCGCGGTCTACCTTTATTGATACAAAGTTCTTGTTGAGAATTTTTGCGGTTTCAACGCTTTCAAAGCTTTCATGCGCCATAACATGACACCAATGACAGGTGCTGTAACCGATGCTGAGGAATATCGGTTTGTCCTCATATCTTGCCTTTTCAAATGCTTCATCGCACCACGGATACCAGTTTACGGGGTTATCCGCGTGCTGGAGCAGATACGGACTTGTTTCCCACTTTAGTTTATTGCTCATATATCCACCTTAATTTTTTCGCAGAAACTGCTTATGTTATATGTTGCCGCAGATAAATCGTTTTATTCTCACTCATTGATTTATCTGCCAAGTGGCATATTTGAAAATATCCGACAGGCGCATGGCGTCTTACTTATCGGGTCAGTATACGCTTGAATGTATCATAATTTCCCGTATCTTTCGGGGAGCAGTATACCGCAAAAACTATCTCGTCAAACACATTTTCGTAGTAGGACAGGATCTCATTGTATGCTCTTGCTACGATATTGGGATCATTTTGGAAAGCGCCGCAGCCGAATGCACCCATAACAACAATATCCGCACTGTTTGCAGCGGCAATATCAAGAATGTGAGCACCCCTCTTTTTATGTATTGCAAGGAGCTCGGCGGGACTTACCTTTACTGCCTTGCCCTGACCGGGATTCATTGAATTATACGGCTTTTCCCTAAGATTTGGCGCGGCGCAGGTGATAACGTCAACGCTGAACCACTCGCTCTCGGGAACAGCCTGCGGAAAGGCAGTATCACTTTTTATGGATATTATCTTCGGCGTGTAAATGCAGGCGTCCGTGTAGCGGGTGTCGCACAGTTTTTGGTGCATGGAGTAAAACTGACCGTAAAGCTCGTTTGTCTTTAAGCAAGGATACAGCGTTGAGCAGCGGCAGAGAGACTCCTCCTGCGCAGAGCTGCCGGTTGTAACTCCGCCGCCGGGATTTGTGGCGGAAGCGAAGTTCAGCACAGCAATGCGCTTTCCGCTGTATTTTTCGGACAGCCTTTTTGCAGCAGCCAGCGTGCGTTCTGTGGTGACGTTAATTTCGGTGCTGCGCTCGGTATCGGGTTTGGCGTTTTCGGGATATTCGTCTGCGGCATAAAATTTGGTGTTTGCCCGAGAGAATTTTATTGCTTCCGCAAGCTTGGCGTTTTCTTTGCAAAGCCGCATGGTATCTTCGAATATCTCGATTCGTTTTTCTGTGTCTTCATTCATATACATAATCAATGTTGTATTGCCTTAATACTGATCTTTGACCAACCTATAGACAAATCCGACAGCTATAATTGCGCCACTCGTCATCAAGGCAAGCTTTGCTGCGGTCGCTTTCCCGGCACAATTCTATCTGCCGTTTTTGTCTACAGAACGGTCAAAGATTAGTATAAGTCATACTCTCCTTTCTGATTTGATCGCAGGAAGAAAACATATTTACTTCAAAACCAATTTACGGTTCAAAAAGCTTTCCTGCTCAACGGTTACTTTCTTATCGGCGATCACGTCGATAACTTCGACAAACAGCGTATAATCATAATGCTTTAATATGTATTTATCACATCGTATAGATCCACCTTATTCATCTCCCATAAAAACAGTTTTTATTTTATCATACCATATAATGTTTAAAATTACAATATTTAATTGTATCAAAATAAGGATAATTGAATATTTTTCAGCAGTCCCTTTGATCTATATGTTGCCTTTGGTCGCATAAAATGCCGCATTCCTCACATGAGAAATGCGGCAGATGTTTATGTGTCAATTTTGCTGTTCATCGCCATTTTTCGGATAAAGCAGCCGATATTCATATTCGCATACTGCTTTCGCAGAAGTGATTTTGCATATCATACTGCCGTCAAACTCGGGAGCGTGTTCAAAGTAGATATGGTCATTCTTGAAAAGCGGGTATATTTCGACTTCAAACTTTTTGGGGAAACCATAGCGCGCAAGACCCGTCGTCCGGCCCTCGCCCGTATAAAAATCATCATCGGCAAGCTGTCCGTCAATGTAGAGACGTGCCTTGTCGCCTGTGTAGTCTATTTTTACATAACACTCCTCGCAGTCAGGGATATCCGCAGCGTTTATTTCGTATTTTTTCACGCCGTCAGCTTCGGAAATGAGTGTAAGAGACCAAATCGCAACTCGTCCGAAAGTGCCTGTCCATGTAGCGTCGCCGCCGAAAAGGGCACGGAAGCTTTCAAGTCCCACCCAGTTAATGGTGTTGTTGGGTGCGATATGGTCGGGGGAGGAATAGTCGGTAAATGCGACTGCCGCGGAGAACAGGAGAGGAACAACTACAAGGATCAATACCAGAATTATCATTGGCATAAGTCCCACAACAGGGAACCGATTGCTTGATTGATCTATAATAACATACATGATATTTGTTGTAAATGAACAAAATTGATAAACAATATAGAAAATTATGGTAAATATTGCACATTCAATTTATTTTTGTATATAATTGTATTTATTTGCACGTTGCGCAAAAGTGAAATCAAAATTATCATATATGTTATTATTGCACGATTATTTTCAATAAGCATCGTTGTAGTTGTAATATTGACAAATTGGTAAGGATATGATATTCTTGATTTAGGGCAAACGATTGCGCGATTATTGCACCGAATGGAGCAATATATAATGCGCAGCCGTAAAGTTTATCGAGCAGAATCCCAACATCACCATCGAATTTGTAAACGTTGAGCTTGGCGATTCCACAAGCGCTCTCACATATGACGGCACAATGTACGGTTATCCCACATCTGCCGAGAC
>JBJEQM010000454.1:0-3542 GCA_051881755.1 Oscillospiraceae bacterium | reverse complement strand
AAAAAAGATCAAAAACTCGTTTATCGCCTATGCGTTGCTGCTGCCTGCATTCGTGTTTCTGGTAATGTTTACTCTTTATCCCATAGGCAGCAGCATTTATTCAAGCCTTTTCAAGGATAATTTGTCGGTCATTACTCCGCAGTTTGTGGGACTTAAAAATTATACAGGTCTTGTAAAAGACACGGTGTTCGTTCAGTCCTTTAAAAATAATCTGCTTATTGCGTTGGTGACCGTTCCCGTAAGTATAATTATATCTGTAGCGATGGCGCTTTTCACCGATAAGATACGCATTGGAAAAGCCTTTGCAAGGACGGCATTTTTCTATCCCACTATCCTGCCCATGGTCGCCGTGGCAAATATATGGCTTTTTATTTACACTCCGGGCTACGGACTGTTAGGTCAGCTTGGTCTTGATATGCGCATACTTTCCGATCCAAAGAAAGCGATATGGGGTATCATTATAATGCTTATCTGGAAGCAGGCAGGCTATCTGATGATATTTTATATTTCCGGCTTGCAGGGCATTTCAAGCGAGCTTTACGAGGCTGCCAAGCTGGACGGCGCAACTCCATTTCAGGTGTTCCGTTCGATAACATGGCCGCTGCTCCGTCCCACCACAATATATGTGTCCATAATCTCCCTGACAAACGCGTACAAAATGGTGGACCACCTTTACATAATGACAAAGGGCGGACCGAACAATACTACAAATATGCTGTTATATTATATTTTCCAGACAGGCTTTGACTTCTGGGACGCGGGAAGAGCCTCTGCCATGACGGTAGTCCTTGTGGCAATGCTGCTTATAATTACGGGCGTGCAGTTCTTCACGCAGGACAGAAACACATATTATAGCTGATACAGAGAGGTGATTATTATGACAAATGAAAAAGCGGCGGCAAAGCCGTTTGTTATGCGTGTTATCGAGCGCAT
Source organism: Oscillospiraceae bacterium (assembly GCA_051881755.1). Classification (GTDB taxonomy): domain Bacteria; phylum Bacillota; class Clostridia; order Oscillospirales; family Ruminococcaceae; genus UMGS363. Next base: position 2,609 of record JBJEQM010000454.1, on the reverse strand, counting down.
AAGGACAGAGCGCGAGGAAAATATGCAGCCGAAAATAAAGCATTATGAAATAACGCCTGCGCTTATAATTTCGTATATTGTGATGTTTGCGTTTGCACTGATCACACTTGTTCCGCTTTTGTGGATGATAAGGACTGCTCTCGTCCCGTCCGCCGACGCGCTGCAATTATTCAAGCTTTCTGCGCCGACCCTTGACAATATAAAAAGTATTCTGAATTCAGCGCCGTTCGGACAGTATTATCTTAATACCATATTCATGGTGGCGGCAGTGCTGTTGGTGCAGTTTATTTCCATTACGCTGGCAGGCTACGCTTTTGCAAGGATAGATTTTTACGGCAAAAATTTTCTCTTTATGCTGTTCCTTACGCAGATGATGGTATCTGCGGACGTACTTATAATGCCCAACTACAAATTTATCAGCCGCCTTGGACTTGCCGATACAAAGATAGGCGTTATACTGCCGTTTTTTGCTTCGGCTATGGGTATATTAATGATGCGCCAGACTGTAAAAACTATCCCGTATGAGCTGGAAGAAGCGGCAAAAATAGACGGCTGCGGAATGCTGCGTATCATCACAACAATATATGTACCGCTGTTAAAACCCGTGTATATTGCGTTCGGACTTGTTTCCGCCTCATATCAGTGGAACAATTTTCTCTGGCCGCTGGTAATGATAAATTCGGAGAAAAACAGACCCCTTACTCTTGGTCTTGCCATATTTGCCATGGCTGCCGAAACGGGTGCGAACTGGAGCGCAACTTGTGCGGCTACGTTTATTGTGGTGCTGCCATTGCTGGTGGTATTTATAATATTCCAAAAGCAGTTTATGCAAAGCTTTGCGACCTCAGGCATCAAATGAGGAGGGCATCATGTATTATATCAGCACATATCCTCTTGGAGGAAAAAAGCTTGTAGAATTTGCGGAGGAGCTAAGGCATGATGATGTCGGCTTTGAGCTGTTTTATGACAATATCCCGTTTTATGACGCAAAATATTATGAGCGATTTTTTCACGGCATAAGGCTCGGTATGCATTGTCCTATGGAGGGCTGCTGCCTGCTTTCTGCGGAGGGTTCCCTTGATTTATATTATACAATAGAAAAGCATAAGGCGTGCTTTGAGCTTGCACGGAATATAGGCGCGGAGTATGTTGTTATACATACAAACAGCCTTGCTCCGCGGGACGATAAATGTATTTCCGCACAGAAAGAGCTGCTGCCCGAGCGCATGGCGATGACCGCCGAACTTGCCAAGGAGTATGGGCTGCGTGCAGCAGTAGAGAATGTAGGCTTTGGATATAATAACAGCCTTGTTGCAGACCTGTCCGACTTTATTGCTCTCTCGCAAAATAATGAGCTTGAATATCTTGTTGACATCGGACACGCTCACGCCAACGGCTGGGATATTCCTGCGCTTATCGACAGGCTGGGCGAGAGAATAACGGGCTTCCATTTTCACGATAATGACGGCACCACCGACAGTCACCTGCCCGTCGGCAAGGGTACAACGGACTGGGACGCAGTTTTTGCTGCAATAAAACGCTCTGCAAATTCATCGGATATGACGATTGAATATGCCGCGCCCTATGCCAAGGATATATTGACGGGAGTGCGGCTTTTGCAGAGCAGACTTAATGATGAATGTGGTGAAATGTATGAATAAAGTAAATGCGGAAAGCATAATTTTTGATCTTGACGGAACTCTCTGGGACAGCGCGGATAATGTTGCTGCATCGTGGAATAGTGTCGTAAAAAAGCTTGATATATCGTGTAATATCACAGGAGATGACCTGCGCAGCACTATGGGAATGACAATGAACGACCTTGCGCGGCATTTCTTTCCTATGCTTGATGAGGATATGCAGCTGAGTGTACTGGAAAAATGTATGGCGTATGAAAATGAATATGTTGCTGTACACGGCGGCAGGCTTTACAGCGGCGAGGAAGAAATGCTGAAGCAGCTGGCGTTATCTCACAGGCTGTTTATAGTAAGCAACTGTCAGCGGGGATATATTGAAGCGTTTATGCAGTACAGCGGATTTGGAAAATATTTTTCGGGATATATGTGCTGGGGAGATACCGGGGCACAGAAAAGTACGACCATACGGCTCCTTATGAAAAAACACCATTGTGTGAGTGCTGTTTATGTAGGTGATACCGACGGTGACTGCAAGGAAGCACTAAAGGCGGACATACCTTTTGTTCACGCCGCTTATGGCTTTGGTAAAATCTCATGCCCCGAACATATATCGGCGGCTGCGGATAACTTCCGCTGTTACGGCGAAATATTCGGCTGACACTTTTTATACAAAAAGACCGCTCATTACAGAACGGTCTTTTGTATTTATTCGGATGTAATTGACTGCCAAGGCATAGGCTTTGAAATATCGTAAAAATCCCCTTGACTTCACTTGAAATCAGGGGGATTTTTGCATTTTGCGTGTCAATTTTTTGCGTTTTGCGCATCAAGCTTAAGCTTGATGGGCTATCTCCTGTTGAATACAGACACAAAGCTGCATAACAAAGCGACCAAGATTGCTCTTATACTAAACACCTTTTAAAATATGAAAAAAATCAAGCCGACAATCTTGAAAAGCTTTAGCTTTTTTAT
>JBJEQM010000453.1:0-14678 GCA_051881755.1 Oscillospiraceae bacterium | reverse complement strand
TATTATTCAAGTGTGATTCCTGCTTGCAGCGCAATACTTTTCAGTGTTTTTATTGGGAAATCTTTTCTGGGGTGTGTGACGGTGACGCGCCCCTTTTTGGTGGGGTGCTTAAATTGGTGGTGGTCTCCCTCGCAGTTTACTTCGTACCAGCCGTCGGCTTTTAACAGCTGTATTACCTCTCTTGAGGAGTAACTTTTCATTATTATCCCTCCTGCATTATATATTATAACACGTAATATGTTACGTGTCAATATGCTTGCTAAAAAATCTCCCCGACCGAACGGAACGGGGAGATCTTTTAATCCGATATTTTACCCTTGCAGAAGCTGTCAATGTAGCGGTCGATGCAGCGCTCAACGATGGCAACCGCCTCGTTCCTGCCGCGCACTTCGTCGATGACCGTCTCCTTGCCCTCCAGGGATTTATATACGGTAAAGAAGTGGGACATTTCATCGAAAACGTGCTTGGGCAGCTCGGAAACGTCCTTGTAGGTGTTGTAGGTGGGGTCGTTAAAGGGTATGGCGATTATCTTGTCGTCGTTTGCGCCGTTATCCAGCATGGAGATAACGCCGATAGGATAGCATTTTACCAGCGCCAGCGGCTCAATGGACTCGGAGCAGAGGATAAGCACGTCCAGCGGGTCGCCGTCATCGGCGTAGGTACGGGGGATAAAGCCGTAATTTGCAGGGTAATGGGTGGAGGTATAAAGCACTCTGTCCAGCATAAGGAAGCCCGTCTTTTTGTCAAGCTCGTACTTCATCTTGCTGCCTTTTTCTATCTCGATAACGGCAAAAAAGTTGTCCTTTGTTATCCTGTTTGGGGATATATCATGCCATATATTCATATTACATCTATCCTTTCGGCGCATTATTTTCCGCTGCGCTTTTTATATATTTCTTCCGTTTCCTTGACAATATATTTCGGACGAGCCTTTGTCTCAAGATACGTTTTGGAGAGATACTGTCCCAGTATGCCCGTGCAGAGAAGCTGTAAGCCGCCGATAAACATTATGGTGCATATGAGCGTAGGGAAGCCTGCCACGGGTTCGCCCCATACAAGGGTCTTTACGATAACAATGATTATCATTACAAACGCCGCCAGACAGAACAGCACTCCCAGAAATGAAGCCAGCGCAAGGGGAGCGGTGGAGAACGCAAATATACCCTCCAGCGAGTAAAGGAACAGCTTGCGGAAAGACCATGTGGTCTTGCCTGCGGCGCGCTCCACGTTTTCCACTTCGATATACTTTGTGTTAAAGCCTACCCAGCTGAAAATGCCCTTGGAGAAGCGGTTGTACTCTGGCATATTTATAATGGCGTCCACCATCTGACGGGTCATGAAGCGGTAGTCTTGAGCGCCGTCCACTATCTCCGTCTGTGATATTTTGTTTATAATCTTGTAAAACAGCCGCGAGAAAAAGGACAGCAGCTTCGGCTCGCCTTTGCGGCTTATGCGGCGCGTACCTGCGCAGTCGTACTCTCCCGAGCGGACATATTCGTACATCTGCGGGATAAGCGCGGGAGGGTGCTGTAAGTCCGCGTCAAGGGTGACAACGTAGTCTCCCCGTGAATTTTCCAGTCCTGCGATAAGTCCCGATTCCTTGCCGAAGTTGCGCGAAAATGAGACGTACCGCACGCGCTCGTCACGCTGTGAAAGCTCACGCAGAAGCTTCAGCGTATTATCCCGTGAGCCGTCGTTGATGAAAAGAAACTCAAACTCCAGCTGAGGATATTTGCTTTTCATTCCGTCGGTGACTTTGATCATCTCATCGTAAAAAAGGGGCAGTACCTCCTGCTCGTTATAGCAGGGGACGACAATTGAAATAAGCTCGTTATCCATTATATATTCCTGTTACTTTGTACCGAAAATCCTGTCGCCGGCGTCGCCGAGACCGGGTACTATATATTTCTGCTCGTTGAGACCGTCGTCGACGGAGCCGCAGTATATCTCAACATCGGGATAAGCCTTGTTTACCGCTTCAATTCCCTCGGGAGAAGCAATAATGCACATAAGGCGGATATTCTTTACGCCTGCCTTGCGGAGAATGTCAATGGTCTTGACAGCCGTGCCGCCCGTTGCCAGCATGATATCGGTGATGATAACATCGCGCTCGGAAATATCGGTGGGAAGCTTGCAGTAGTATTCAACCGCGTTGGCGGTCTCGGGGTCGCGGAAGATGCCAACGTGACCTATCTTGGCGGCGGGGAGAAGCTTAACGATACCGTCGGTCATGGCAAGACCTGCACGGAGGACGGGCACAAAAGCCACCTTTCTGCCCGAGATGACTCTGGACTTTGCAACTGCAACGGGAGTCTGTATCTCCACGGTTTTAAGGGGCAGATCTCTTGTTGCTTCGTAGCACATGAGCATGGCGGTCTCGGAGGCAAGCTCTCTAAATTCCTTGGAGCCTGTGTTGATGTCGCGCATAAGGGATATTTTATGCTGTACGAGGGGGTGGTCGATAATTTTAACATTCTGCATAATGAAAAGCATCCTTTCGCATTAATTTTCAAGTGAGGTTATCTGGTCAACTCGGCGCTGATGGCGTCCGCCCTCAAATTCGGAGGCAAGGAACGCTTCGGTTATCTCACAGGCAACGCCTGCGCCGATAACGCGTCCGCCCATGCAAAGCACGTTTGCGTCGTTGTGATAGCGGGTATATTTCGCCATATATTCGTTGGTGCACAGTGCCGCGCGTATACCCTTTATTTTGTTGGCGGCAATGGAAATGCCTATGCCCGTGCCGCAGATAAGTATTGCCTTTTCCGCCTCTCCGGAGGTTACTTTTTTACATACCTCCTCGGCAACGAGAGGATAATCGCAGCTTTCGCCGTTCATACAGCCCAGCTCCGTAAATTCGATATTTTTTTCCCTGAGATATTTTATGACCTCGCATTTAAGCTCATATCCTGCGTGGTCGCTTCCGATTGCTATCATAATGTTCACAGCGTGCCGTGAAATATTGTCCGCGGTACGCGTTCTCCTTTCGGTGAAGATATAAATACATTATATCACAATACTGTTATTAAATCAAGTGTTTATGCGGATAATTTGCATATATATTATTATGCCGGAGGACAGTTTTATGCGGTTTTAAGTGCATAATGCTGTATTTACCGTTATATTGAGGTTAATTTTTTAGCGTTTTTTTAGATAATTTCTATATAATGTTGACTTTTGCGTAACATAATTGTATAATATATTTAAGAAAAAACCGCGGAGGGCGGAACATATCCGCGCCCCATGAATATCCTGCAAAATATCGGCGGAGAGATATAATTCCGCAGCCAAAATAATGGAGGTATTTTTATGGCTACCACAAAAAAAGCATCTGCAACTGCTGAAAAAGTTGAAGCAGCCGTTCCTGCTGTTGAAGAAGTAAAGGCTGAACAGCCTGCTGCCGAAGCTGCTCCCGCAGCTCCCGCTGAGGAAAAGAAGCCTGCTCCCAAGAGAGGCAGAAAGCCTGCTGCCGAAAAGGCTGAGAAGCCCGCTAAGGCTCCCAAGGCAAAGAAGACTGCTGCTGCCGAGAAGCCTGCTAAGGCTGCAAAGACAGAAGCTAAGACAGAAGCTCCCAAGAAGCGCGCCGCGAAGAAGCCCGCTGCAAAGAAGACTGTTTCCTACGAGGATATCGTTGAGATGGCAAAGAAGAAATTCCTTGCTGCCGACAAGACCCGCATCAAGTATCCCGTTGCCGTAAATATCAAGCTTACAGGCGTTGCCGAGGGCATTTTCTATGTTTACATTGACAGCGAAAATATCTATGTTGAACCCTACAAGTATGACGATTATGATGTAGAGATCGAGGCTGACGCAGAAGAGCTCGTTAAGATCCTTAACGGCAAGCTCAACGTTTATGACGCACTTGCTTCCGACGTTAAGATCACGGGTATCGTTAAGAAAGCAGTTCTGTTCCTTAACGCTGCATTCTGAGCATAACAGCATATATTCCGCGCCGCATTTTTATGCGGCGCTTTTCTTTGGAGGGGCGCGTGAAAATATACTATACTTATATTGACGAAGCGCTTTATATCGGCTGCAAAAACCGCCGCGAGACCGAGCATAATGCCGCGTACCGTCTGCTTGGAGCGGCGCTCCGCGACGGGTATGGTATCGATACGCTGCCCGAGATACAGCGGGGAAAATACGGCAAGCCTTACTTTGCGCAAAGCGGGATACACTTCAATATAAGCCATTGCAGCGGTCTGGCGGTCTGCGCCCTCGGCGAATGTGAAAACGGCATCGACTGCGAGGAAATAGGCAGGGTGGGCATGAAAGCGGCGCGGAGGATATTCACTGCGGAGGAATATGCCCGATTGGAAAGCGCGGCGGAGGATATGCGTCCCGAGCTGTTTGCGCGGCTGTGGACATTCAAGGAAGCCTGCGGAAAAACCACAGGCAGAGGTCTTGCGGGGGAGCTGCCGCCTTACGGCAGGGCGGAAGATAAAGGGATTTTCACCTGCGATCTCACCCTCGGCGGCGGCAGATATATGGTAACGGCGGCGGCAAATGAGCCGTTTGACGCTCCGAAACCGAAATTTTTAGTTTATTAACAAAAAAATGCTTGCATTTTCAGCGGCAAGGTGTTATAATAAGTATAACGTTAAAGATCATGGTAGAAAGGCTGGAGCAATCCGGTCTTTTGTGTTTGTATGGACACTTTTTTCTTTAACATATTTTTCGGAAAGGACGGTCTGTTTATGGCGGCAAAAAGCGGCAAGGGCGGCAACACCGTCGCTGCGGTCTACGAAATGGTTAAGCCTATTACCGACGAGCTGGGTCTCGTGCTGTGGGACGTGGTTTTTGAAAAGGAGGGCGCTTACTGGTATCTCCGCGTTTATATCGACAGGGACGACGGTATGCCCGATATGGACGACTGCGAGAATGTCACAAGACCTCTCTCCAAGCTTCTGGACGAGAAAGACCCTATCGAGCAGAGCTATATTCTTGAAGTCGGCTCTCCCGGTCTGGGACGGGAGCTTAAAAAGGAGGAGCATTTCCTGCGGTATATGGAATGTCCCGTGAGAATAAGATTTATCCGTGAGACGGAAAAAGGCGAAAAGGAAATAATCGCTGCGCTGAAAGAGTACAACAAGGACTCCGTCACCGTCGCCATGGACGGCGAAGAGCGCGTTATAAAGCTTGCCGATACTGCGTTTATCAGGCTTTATGATGACGAAGATATTTTTGATGACGATTTTGATGAATAAGAATATTATATAGTACAACTACTTGGGAGGAATTGAAAAAAATGAGAAGATCAAGCAGATCCAAAGAGGTCAATAAGGAACAGGAAATGACAAAGGAGCTTTTCGCCGCGCTGGAACAGCTGGCGGAGGAAAACTGTATCCCTATGGACGCTCTGATCGAAAGGATCAAGGACGCCATACTTAAAGCCGTAAGAAAGGAATACGACTACTGCGACGATTTCGTTGTAAACATCGAGCCCGAGAACAACAAGTTCGAGGTATGCGTTCTGCGCACCGTTGTTGACGACGAGCCTATCGACATGAACGAGATAAACATCGACGAGGCAAGGGCGGTATGCGACCCCAACGCTCAGCTTGGCGACCGCGTACCTTTCAAGCTCTCCACGGCAAAGTTCGGCAGAGTTGCCGCTCTCAACGCGAAGCAGAATATCCGTCACGACATCAAGAACTTTGAGCGCGACAAGCTGGTAAACCAGTTCAAGGATAAGGAAAAGGAAGCCGTGTCCGCTACCGTTCAGCAGGTGGAGCCCAACACGGGCAACGCTCTTGTTACCATCGACAAGAACGAGATATACTTCCACCGCAACGACCAGATACCCGGCGAGGTACTTAAAGAGGGTCAGATAATCAAGGTTTATGTTGAGGGCGTTGTCAATCTGGAGAAGAGACCCAGCGTTAAGATATCACGCCGCTGCAACGACCTTGTAAAGCGTCTGTTCGAGCTGGAGATACCCGAGATTTACGACGGCACCGTTGAGATAAAGGGCGTTGCAAGAGAGGCAGGCTCACGCACAAAGATAGCCGTTGCCACAAAGGATGCCAACGTTGACCCCGTGGGTGCCTGCATAGGTCCCAAGCACTCCCGTATCGAGAAGATAGTTGACGAGCTCAACGGCGAAAAAATTGATATAATAGTATATGACGAGGATATTTCCGTTTATATCGCTCACGCCCTTGCCCCTGCAACTGTACTCAATGTAACCGTTGAAGAAGTGATAAACGAGGAGAAGCCCGATAAGCCCGAGAAAAAATGTACGGTCATCGTGCCCAACGACCAGCTTTCTCTCGCTATCGGCAACAAGGGTCAGAACGCAAAGCTTGCGGCTAAGCTGACAGGCTGCAAGATAGATATCAAGCCCGAAAATCCCGTTGAATAATAAAGGTAAGTATTATGTCCGTAACGAGAAAAATACCGATGAGAATGTGTCTGGGCTGCAATGAGATGAAGCCCAAGCGAGACCTTATCAGGGTGGTGCGCTCTCCCGAGGGAGAGGTCTCCATCGACCTGACGGGCAAAAAGTCGGGCAGGGGAGCATATATATGCAGGTCGTGCGAGTGCTTTGAAAAGGCGCGCAAGGCAAGGCGCTTTGAAAAGGCTTTTTCCTGCAAAATATCCGACGAGGTCTACGATACAATGGAGGGCGAGCTGAAAGCGGATGAACAAAAAACTGATTGATCTGCTGACGGTCTGCCGCAAAGCCGGACGTATGGTCATGGGCTTTGACGCCGCAAAAGAGGCGGTGCTGGACGGCAAGGCAAGTTCCGTTCTGCTGGCGGAGGATATATCCCCGAAAACGGAAAAGGAAATTCGCTTCTTCGCAGACAAAAGCAATGTCCCTGCCGCAAAGACAGGCTGCACGCAGAATGATTTTTATATTGGTATAGGAAAAAAGGTTGGCGTTATCGCTGTATGCGACGACGGTTTTTCAAAAAAGGCGCTTGCGATAATATCCGACGCGCCGGAAGATTAATGGAGGTATCACAGCCTATGAGTAATGCTAAACAGCAGTCAAAAAACAAGCTTAACGAGGTGGCTAAAAACCTTAATATATCCAATCAGGAGCTTATTGATTTTATCAAGGATAAGCTTGACGTTGTGAAAAAGCCCACGGCGAATATCACAAACGACGAGATGAATTATATTCTCGAGCATTTTACACAGAATAATCAGGTAGACAGCTTCGACGCATATTTTGCGTCCAAGAACGCTCCCAAGCCCGAGAAAAAGGAAGAACCCAAGAAGGAAGAGCCGAAGAAGGAAGCGCCCAAGACCGAAAAGAAAGCAGCTCCCAAGGCTGAAAAGAAGGACGCTCCCAAGCAGGAGCAGAAAAAGCAGGAGAGCGCTCCCAAGGCGGAAAAGCCTAAGGCGGAGGAAAAGCCGAAGCAGGACGCTCCCAAGGCGGAAAAGCAGCCTGTACAGAAGCCTGTTCAGAACAAGAACGACCGCTTCAACGCTCAGCAGGCTCTCAAAGCAGGCGAGCATCAGAAGCCGAAGAAGCCCGAAAAGCAGGATAACAAAAAGCAGGAGAACTCCAACAAGACAAAGCTGGATATCAAGTTCTCCGACAGCGTTGTTGACCAGAAGATCCACAAGGTAGATACAAGAGGCTCCTATGTTGAGATGGATAAGTACAATGAAAAGTACGAAAACATCGCTCCGCTTCCCACAGGCAAGCACAAGGACAATTTCTCCAAGAAGCAGAAGCTTACGCAGAAATCCCAGCAGAGAAAGAGCCAGCAGTATTCCACGAAGAAAGAGACCGAGACCGAAAAGCTGCGCCGTCTGGAGCTGGAGCGCGCAAGAAAGCAGCAGCTTAAGGTGCTTATCCCCGACGAGATAGTTGTATCCGAGCTTGCTTCCAGACTGAAAGTTACCGCTACCGAGGTCATCAAGAAGCTGATGGGTCTGGGCGAGATGTGTACTATCAATCAGGTCATCGATTTTGACACGGCTTCTCTCGTTGCCGAGGAGCTGGGCGCTAAGGTAGAAAAGGAAGTTATCGTTACTATTGAAGAGCGTCTTATCGATGATTCCGACGACGACGGCGAGGGCGTTGAGAGAGCTCCCGTTGTAGTTGTAATGGGTCACGTTGACCACGGCAAAACATCGCTGCTGGATAAGATAAGAAACGCCAATGTTACCTCCACCGAGGCAGGCGGTATCACTCAGCATATCGGCGCTTACAGAGTAAATTACAACGGCAAGGATATCACATTCCTTGATACACCGGGTCACGAAGCGTTCACTGCCATGCGTGCAAGAGGCGCGTCCGTTACGGATATCGCTATCCTCGTAGTTGCGGCGGACGACGGCATCATGCCCCAGACAATTGAAGCTATCAACCATGCCAAGGCGGCGAATGTTTCCATTATCGTCGCTATAAATAAGATGGATAAGGTGGGGGCAAATCCCGACAATATCAAGCAGCAGCTTACCGAACACGGTCTCGTTGTTGAGGAATGGGGCGGCGACGTTATCTGCGTGCCCGTTTCCGCAAAGACGGGCGAGGGCATTGACGAGCTGCTGGAGAACGTACTGCTTGTTGCGGAGGTATCCGAGTTCAAGGCTAACCCCAACCGTCTTGCAAAGGGTGCTGTCATCGAAGCAAGACTTGACAAGGGCAGAGGTCCTATCGCTACCCTCCTTGTGCAGAACGGTACTCTCCACACGGGAGACATCATTATTGCGGGCACGGCTGTTGGTCGTGTAAGAGTTATGACAAACGACAAGGGCGAGACGGTGACCGAGGCAGGTCCGTCCTTCCCTGTTGAGATAACGGGTCTTGCGGAAGTTCCCGCGGCGGGCGACACATTCAACGCCGTTGAGGACGAACGTCTTGCAAGAGAGCTCGTTGAGCAGCGTAAGCACGCTGCTAAGCAGGAGCAGTTCAGCCAGTATCAGAAGGTCACACTTGATAACCTGTTCAGCCGCATCGAGCAGGGCGAGATCAAGGAGCTGCCCATTATCGTCAAGGCGGACGTTCAGGGCTCCGTCGAAGCCGTTAAGCAGTCTCTTGAAAAGCTCAGCAACGACGAGGTGCGCGTTAAGGTCATTCACGGCGGCGTAGGTGCGGTTTCCGAAAGCGACGTTATGCTTGCAAACGCGTCCAACGCCATCATTGTAGGATTTAATGTACGTCCCGACCCCGTTGCCGAAGACAATGCGGAGCGCGACGGCGTTGATATCCGTCTGTACAGAATAATCTACGACGCTATCGAGGAGATAACCACCGCCATGAAGGGTATGCTTGCTCCCAAGTACAGAGAAGTTCCTCTCGGCAGAGTGGAGGTAAGACAGGTATACAAGATATCCAACGTGGGCGCAGTTTCGGGCTCCTATGTACTCAACGGCAAGATAACAAGAAACGCGGAGATAAGAGTTGTCCGCGACGGTATCATCATCGCCGACGACAAGATCGCCAGCCTCAAGCGCTTCAAGGACGACGCCAAGGAAGTTGCCGAGGGCTACGAGTGCGGTATCACACTTGAAAAGTTCAACGACGTAAAGCAGGGTGATATTTTTGAAGCATATATCATGGAGGAATACAGACCCGACTAATGTCTGTATTCACTTCGGAAAGGGAGGTCATTAATATGCCTAATTTCAAAAACCGGCGTCTTTCCGAGGACATTATGAGGGAGCTTGCCGCGCTTATCAGAGAGCGCGTCAAGGACCCCAGAGTTGACAGCTTATCCACCTCCGTGGTGAGAGTGGAGCTTTCGGGCGACAACTCCCACTGCAAGGTATTCATATCAAGCTTTAAGGGAATGGAAGAGGCAAAAAACGCCGTAAAGGGACTTGTCAGCGCGTCGGGTTTGCTCCGCCGCGAGATAACAAATAAGCTGCACATAAGGAAGTGTCCCGAGCTGCACTTTATCCCCGACGATTCCATCGAGCACTCCGCGGAGATATCAAAGATGCTTCACGATATTCTCCCCGAGGAAAATAACGAAAACTCCGAAGAATAAGCAAGGAGAAATAAATGAAGATCGGTTACAGCGAAGCGGCGGAATTTTTGAAGAGCCGCGACAATTTCTATATACTGACCCACGCAAGCCCCGACGGAGATACCGTCGGCAGCGGCTTCGGCTTATGCTATATGCTCCGCAAAATGGGCAAGCACGCCAATGTATACTGCTCCGACGAGTTCCCAAAGCGGTACGACTTTATGTACGAGGGATATGTGCCACAGCGGTTCAATCCCGACACCTTTGTTGCGGTGGACGTTGCCGACAAAAAGCTGCTTGGTGCAAAGCTGGCGCAGTACGGCGACTATGTTCACCTTTGCATCGACCACCATATCTCCAACACGGAGTATGCGGATAGGCTGCTTGTGGAGCCGTCCGCAGCGGCGGCGTGTCAGGTGATATATCGTCTGGCGGCGGAAACGGGTCTTGTTGAGCTTGACAGCAGGATAGCCATGTGTCTTTACACGGGCATTGCCACGGACACGGGCTGCTTTAAGTTTGACTGCACCTCTCCCGACACCCATATTGCGGCGGCGGAGCTGATGAAGTACGATATCCATGCGGCGTGGATAAACCGCCGTATGTTCGATACGAAGAGCAAGGCGCGCATCAAGGTTGAGCAGTATGTTGTGAACACAATGGAATATTATCTTGACGACAAGTGCGCCATTGCGGCGGTAACGCTGGAGGAGATGGAGCGTGCAGGGCTTCCCGCCGAGGAAATGGAGGGGCTTGCGTCGCTCACCACCATGATGGAGACCGTTGAGGTGGGCGTTATGATAAGGCAGAAGGATAAATACAAATACAAGATATCAATGCGCTCCACGGGAGACGTGGACGTGGCGGAGATATGCAAGAAGTTCGACGGCGGCGGTCATGTCAAGGCGGCAGGCTGCACTCTGGAGGGCGACCTTGAAAATATCAAGCTGAAGCTTCTTTCGGGCATTGCACCGTCCTTGGGTATCGATTTATGGTTAGCCTGAACGAGCATCTCAACGGGATAATCTGCATAAACAAGCCTGCGGAGTTCACCTCCTTTGACGTTATCGCCAAAATGAGGGGCATAATGCGGGTAAAGCGGCTCGGTCACGCGGGCACTCTCGACCCCATGGCAACGGGCGTGCTGCCTGTTTTCGTGGGCAGAGCCACCAAGGCGTGCGATATTCTCCCCGACAGGGACAAGGTCTATACGGCGGGCTTTAAGCTGGGGCTTGTTTCCGACACGCAGGACGTTTTCGGCAATATTACCGAGGAGCGAAGCGCGGAGGGCATCACCGAGGATATGATACGGGATACCTTGCAGAAATTCCGCGGAGATATTATGCAGATACCGCCAATGTACTCGGCGGTCATGATAAACGGTCAGCGGCTTTACGACCTTGCAAGGCAGGGTATCGTGGTGGAGCGCGAGCCACGCGCGGTGACGATATTCTCGCTGGAGCTGTTATCCTACGACGAGTCGGACAAGTCGGGCACGCTGGAAATATCCTGCTCAAAGGGTACATATATCCGTACTCTGATAAACGACATGGGCGAGGCTCTCGGCTGCGGCGGTATTATGACGGAGCTTGTGCGCACCCGCGCCTGCGGCTTCGGGCTTGATGACTGCGTTACGCTGGAGGACTTGCAATCTCTTGCCAATGAGGGCGTTTCCGCGGAGAAGTATCTTTTCCCCATAGAAAAGGTGTTCGGGTATCTTCGTCCCGTGCGGCTCAACGCACATCAGGAGCGGCTGTACCGCGGCGGAGTGCGGCTGGATATTGATAAAATGAAAGGCGCTTTCAAGGGCAGCCATGATGATAAATACCGCGTTTACGGCGAGGACGGCACCTTTATCGGCACGGCTTCGGTGGATTATGAAGCGCGTGAATTTAAGGTAGACAAAAATTTTTAGAAGGTGATAATACGATAGATCTGACAGGTACAAATGAAGTCCCCAAAAATTCCACGGCGGTCGCCATGGGTCTTTTCGACGGCGTTCACTACGGACACCGCACAGTTATCCGTTATGCTATCGACATCGCCGAAAGATATCCCGGTATTGACCCTGCGGTTTTCACCTTTGAGACGGACACGGTCACTTCCAAGGGCGACAACGGAGTGGAGTGGCTGCTGTCAAGGGAGCTGAAAAGGGAGGTCATTGCAGGCTTGGGAGTAAAATATATTTACTCTCCCGAGTTTATGAATTTCAAAAATCTGTCCTCCGAGGAGTTTGTGGAGCTGGTGCTTTGCGACAAGCTGGACGCGGCGTATGTTATATGCGGCGAGGATTTCCGCTTCGGCAGGTATGCTTCGGGTGACGTCAGCGAGCTGGACAGGCTTTGCCGCAAGAGAGGTATCAAAGTCAACGTTGTTCCTCCCGTTATCGAGGAGCAGGGTATCAGAATATCCTCCACCATGATAAGAGGGCTTATCAAGGAGGGTAATATAGAGGAAGCCAATCAGCTTCTTGGTTATCATTTTATGATGAAGCTGCCCGTTGCTTACGGTCACCAGATAGGCAGGACAATGAATTTCCCCACCATAAACCAATATTTCCCCAAGCGGCAGATAGTGCCGCGTTTCGGCGTATACGCTTCCAAGGTGGAATACGGCGGACGGGTATACAAGGGCGTTACAAATATCGGCGTGAAGCCTACGGTACACAACACCGACGCTCCCCTTGCGGAGACCTACATAGTGGGCTATGACGGCGACCTGTACGGCGAGACGGTGAAAATATCCCTTATAAGCTTTATCCGTCCCGAGGTGAAGTTTGACAGTCTGGAGCAGCTTTCAAAGCAGATACAAAAGGATATTGAGGTCTGCGCCGCCATACCCGAAAGCAAATATTTATACTACCGCGACAGATGCGCAGGCAATGCCTGATATAATATATAAAGGAATGATATGATGAATACAGAGAATGTTAGAACGCGATTTGCGCCCAGTCCTACGGGATTTATGCACATCGGCAATCTCCGCACGGCGCTTTACACTTATCTTATCGCGAAAAAGTACGGCGGAAAATTCATACTTCGCATTGAGGATACCGACCAAGGTCGTTACGTTGAGGGAGCTACCGACGTTATATACGACACCCTCCGCGTGTGCGGACTTAACTGGGACGAGGGTCCCGACATAGGCGGTCCCGTCGGACCATATGTACAGTCGGAACGCATGGGCATTTTCAAGCAGTATGCCGAGGAGCTTGTGAAAAAGGGCAAGGCGTACTACTGCTTCTGCACCAAGGAGCGCATGGAAAAGGTACACGAGGAGCAGCGCGCAAAGGGTATCACCCCCACATACGACAGGCACTGCCGCGACCTCCCCGCAGACGAGGTACAGCGCCTGCTTGACGCGGGCACGCCTTACGTTATCCGTCAGCGAGTTCCCCTTGACGGCACCACAACTTTCCACGATGAGCTTTACGGCGACATCACCGTGCCAAACGCTGACCTTGACGACCAGATACTTATCAAGGCGGACGGTATGCCCACCTACAATTTCGCCAACGTTGTGGACGACCATCTTATGGGTATCACCCACGTTGTACGCGGCAATGAGTATCTTTCCTCCGCGCCGAAGTACAACCTGCTTTACGAAGCTTTCGGCTGGGATATCCCTTGCTATATCCACGTTGAGCATATCATGCGCGACGCGACGCACAAGCTGTCCAAGCGTGACGGCGACGCATATTTCGGCGATTTTGTAGAGGCAGGATATTATATCCCCGCAATACTGAATTATATTGCGCTCCTCGGCTGGGCGCCAAAGGGCGAGCAGGAGATATTCACTCTGGACGAGCTTGTTCGGGAGTTTGATATACACGGACTTTCCAAAGCCCCTGCCATTTTTGACCCCGTTAAGATGAAAGCTATCAACTTTGAGTGGATAAAGAGACTTCCTCTTGACGAGTTCAAGCGTATCGCTCTGCCATACATCAGACAGACCTGCAAGAGCGAGACTGCCAATATAGACATGCTTGCAAAGACTCTTCAGCCGAGAACGGAGCTGCTGACGGACATTCCCGAGCGCTGCGACTTCATCGACGAGCTGAGAGAATACAGCAATGACCTTTACTTCAACAAGAAGATGAAGACCACTCCCGAGACAAGTCTGGAGGCGCTGAAAGCCGCTCTGACGGTATTCGAGGGCATTGAGGACTGGACGGAGGAGAATATCCACGCGGCGCTGTTCGCGGAAATAGAAAAGCTTGGCGTAAAGAACGGCTGGATGCTGCTGCCTGTCCGTGCGGCGCTTTCGGGCAAGGCTTCAACTCCCGGCGGCGGCGTTGAGCTTGCGGCAATACTTGGCAGGGACGAGACTATCGTCCGCGTGAAAAAGGGTATTGAGCAGCTGTCCTCATAAAAATATACCTATATTATCACCTTTTCAACACATTAGTAGGATAAAATATCACATATGTATGTATATTCCATTGAAAGGAATGGTAAATAAATGATAGAGGTCAAAAACCTTACAAAGCAGTACGGCAGCAAAAAGGCTGTCGACAACATCTCCTTTACGGTAAACGACGGGGAGATACTGGGCTTTTTAGGTCCTAACGGCGCGGGAAAGTCCACTACCATGAATATGCTGACGGGATATATTTCCTCCACGTCGGGACAGGCGCTTATAAACGGTGTGGATATCCTTGACGACCCCATGAAAGCCAAAAGGGACATCGGCTATCTTCCAGAGATACCTCCCCTTTATCTTGATATGACGGTCAGCGAGAGA
>JBJEQM010000452.1:0-3574 GCA_051881755.1 Oscillospiraceae bacterium | reverse complement strand
TGCCACTGTTCTTTAGTTTTGCCTGTTATTTTCAATGGCAGCACCAGCTTTCAATAGTATTATGTCTTTATTAACATTATATCACACTGTAGATAAAAAATCAAGGGCAAACATATCCTACAGAATTTTCGATAATACCGCCTATTCTTGAATAGCCGAATTTCTTGGCGGTTTCTCTTATAAGGTCGGTTTCCGAGAGACTTATCTGTTCGCAAAGAACTTCATTAATTGCATTACCGATCTCCTCAGAGGCAATCTCGTCTATGCTTCGTTTGGCTGTATCATCACTATCTATGCGATATTTAGAGTATGCTTCGGGAGCCTGGTCTTTTTTCCAGATGAAAATTCTGTCCTCATCAATGGTAGTATTTATTTGTAGGTCATTTATTGCGTCAAGGAAAATGCTTTCGACCTTTGAGCCGCCCCTTGTTATAGCCCATGCGCTCAGCACCTTTTTCATAAGCAGCTTTCTGCTAATTGGTGCTTCGGCAAATATTATTTCATCCGCTAGCTTTTGTATTATCTTTTTATTCTGCGGCAGATAGTATTCCTCGGAAGTTCCCATTGAAATAATCGGTGTACTTACATAAGGACGGCACGCTGTTGAAACAAGCTGTGAGATATCTTCTTTCTCAAACTCGATTGATGCATATGTTACAGGCTTGTCGTTTGTCTTCTTTATGGTATCATTTGTCGGTATATTCTCAATTGCCGCCTTGATACTTCTGAGGACACGTTCACTGTCATCAAGCCAGTCAAGCGTCCATACTCTGATAATATTCCAACCGAGTCCTTGCAGGACGCTGGGTTGTAGGACAAATCTGTCACGTGCGGTTGAGCTGTTTTTGTTATTTTGACCGTCAAGGAGAATACCCAAAAGATATTCTTCTTCATTTTTCGGGTCGATTATACCGATATCAACCTTGAACTCGGAGCAGCCGATATTGCACTTTATCTTGTATCCCATATTGATTATTGCCGCTGCGATACATTCTGTAATAGTGCTGTCCATATCGCCTGCTACTTCCGTGCGCTGCATAACTGCCAGTTTTCTGCGCTCGGCAAATTCCAGGAAGCCTTTCAGCCCCGCAACGCCCTCCGAGCGTGTTCTGGAAAGGTCTATCTGTTCCGGACGGAGCACGGAGAATACTATAAACCGTCAGCTGGCGGCAAAACATAGGAAAATATTCTGGGACTTAAACCCCGACAATCCCCGCGCCAAGATATACACGGACTACATTGACAAATATGCGGAGCAGAACAAAAAATGTGAACTGCTGGGCGGATACAACTATGAGCATTTCACCATTTTTGACAACATCAATATCCCCGAGAGCAGCAAGCGTATATTTATCTCTCAGTACGATGCGCAGACAATATGGTACAAGCGTGATATTCTTGGAATGCGCTGCATTGCGGAGGGACTTATCTTTCGCAAGTTTGCCGATGTTCCCGAGCAGTTTATCACAGACGAAAAGGCAAAGAATATACGCTTTATCTCCATTGGTATCGACTTCGGCGGCAACGGCTCAAAGACCACATTTGTCGCCACGGCTATGATAGGCAAATTTGAAAGCATACATATAATTGCGGACTACAAGCTGTCGGGCGGCAAGGGCACCATAGACCCCGACAAGATAAACCGCGAGCTGCTTGCGTTTTATCAATATGTCAAGCAGGAATAAGCTGTGACAACGGTATTATAACCGAGGCAGCGTTCTGCTCTGAGCTGAGCATACCACGGCAAGGAGCGGATATATCTTGAAATACATTACCTTGAAAACGGCGAGTACATAATCGAAAATCACATTTTTCGCGCAGATAAAGGCATGGCGCTTTTCGAGGATGATCTCCCGGACAGCGTTCCTCCGGTAATACGGACGGGCTCGGACAGACCGTGGTTTGCAATATGTACCCCTGCCATAGTTAATCCTATTCCCGGCAGCTGTGGTATGGGCTGTTCCGTATATTACAACGCTATAGACAACCTCAAGGGTACCGACCTTGCGTTCAATAATTTCTGCTCAGACATATATCTGGGACAGAAAAAAGTATTCCTCAACAAAAATCTTATGGCGCAGTTCAACGTTGACGAGGAAGTCGCTCCCGATGATGTAAACCAGCAGCTGTTCTGCTATGTTGCCGAAACAATGGACGACGGCACGGGCAAGTCACTGGTGCAGGAGCACAATCCCGACCTGCGCGTGGAGGCTAACAGCGCGGCGGTGCAGGCACAGCTTGATTATCTAAGCTTTAAGGTGGGTTTCGGCACAAAGCATTATCAATTCAACAATGGCAGCGTTGTTACAGCCACGCAGTACATTGGCGACAAGCAGGACTTGATACAGAATGCCAACAAGCATTTTATCCATGTGGAAAGCTTTTTGTATGATCTGGTGAAGTCCATATTGTTTATAGGACATAATTACATTGACCACAAGATTGACCTCAATACCAAAATATCCGTCATATTTGATCAGTCGCCGCTCATCGACGAGAACTCGGAGCGTTTGCGCGACAGAGATGACGTAAGCGCGGGTCTTATGGCAAAGTGGGAGTATCGTGTAAAATGGTACGGCGAGACCGAGGAGCAGGCACGGACGGCTATTGAGGACATTGAGGGCGGACAGCAGGACGATGATGCTATTATGGGTTTCGGGGACGGAGGCTGATATAGATGCTGACTCCGTCACAGCTTGACAAGCTTCCCGAGCCTATGGTACAATTAATGTCGGAGTTACAGAATGAAATTATCTCCGATATATGCAGGCGGCTCACAAAAGCGCAGCTTATGACCCCTACGGCGGAGTGGCAGCTGTGGAAAGCCAATCAGCTTACATTATCCTCCCGCGAAGTAAAGCGGCGTATTGCCGCCAAGCTAAAAATGAGCGAGAAGCAGCTGAAAGGCATATACACCGACGCTGTTCGTACTGCCATAAAAGAGGACGAAATAATATACAAGGCGGCAATGGCGGAGGGCATCCTCTCCGACGATTACCGCGACAAGCTGACGAACTTCACCCGCTCCAAAGCGTTCTCCAACGCTCTCAACCGCGGTCTGAAGAACACCAACGGCTTAATGCGCAATCTGACCAACTCGGCGGCAGCTGTTGCAAACAGGCAGCTTTCCGACGCGCTGGATCTGGCGTACTTAAAAGTGACGAACGGTGCATTTACGGCGGAACAGGCTGTATTTGATGCTGTAAAAAAGCTTGGCGCGGACGGCTTAAAGTGCGTCAAGTATGAATCGGGTCACACGGATCAGCTTGATGTTGCCGTCAGACGCGCGGTTGTAACGGGTATCGGCAAGACCTGCTGTGATATGCAGCTTGACCTTGCCAAGGAAATGGACTGTCAGCTGGTGGAGGTTTCTTCGCACCTTGGCGCACGTCCATCTCATGCGGAATGGCAGGGGCAGATATATTCCTTGGTGAAAGGGCACCCGAAGTATCCGTATTTTTACGATGCCACGGGCTACGGCACCGGGGACGGTCTCGGAGGCTGGAACTGCCGTCACTCGTTCTTCCCGTATTTTGAGGAGCTGTCCATTTCGGCAAACGCTCCCGATTTTTCC
>JBJEQM010000451.1:0-3608 GCA_051881755.1 Oscillospiraceae bacterium | reverse complement strand
ATGCAAGATTGTCGGCTTGATTTTTTTCATATTTTAAATGGTGTTTAGTATAAAATCCCCTAAAATAAAATGCCGTGAGGGCTCATGTGTTCCCTCACGGCATTTGTCTTTATCATATCTTGATGAATACGTCCGTTTCACTTTTAAGCATTGCAGCAATTCGCATATTGTCATCCATTCTGCTGCTGATTATGTCCATATCCTGAACAAGAGTCTGCGTGCTTTCGGCTGTATTGTTTACGCCGCATACGCTTTCATTGATCGAATGTGAAATATTGTCAATTGATTCTGCGATATTGGTCATCATATGTCTGAGATCATCGGTTTTAACGGAGAATTCTTCCATGGTACTTTCAATATATGACGCATTTTTCTTATACTGTTCGCCCGATTTTACGAAATCTTCAAACTCGGGAAGAATATACTCGGTCATATATTCCACAAGCTCGTTTGCGTTGCCTGCAAGCTTTGTTACGGCATCGGTAACGATACTGTTGATACGCTGGATATTGTTTGCGGATTCACGGCTGGAGCCTGCAAGCTGTCCGATCTCTGTAGCGACCACCGCAAAACTCTTTCCCGCTTCGCCTGCTCTTGCCGCCTCAATTGTTGCGTTGATAGCAAGGATATTCGTATGACGTGCAATATCCAGAATATCCTTGGTAAGGCTGTTGATCTGCATAACGCTGCTGCTGTCTTCAATTGACTGCTTAAGCTCGCTGAGGATAGCGTTCACCTTTTCGCTTGTGGTCTCCATATTGACGCGGGCTGCATTTTCCATGCGGTCTGCGTGTTCTTTCATTTCCTTGCTGTAAGCGTTTATTTCGTTTGATTTTTCCGCAATGATGTTTACCTCGCGTTCAACGTCTGAGGTATTGCTGTTGATTATGGAAACGTTAGAAGACATTGCCGCCATTGTTGCGGAAAGCTCCTCGGTAACGGCGGACACATCTGCCGCGCTGTTATTTGAAGCTGTTACGCTTTCACGCACCTCTGTCACGACCTCGTCCATTTTCTGAGTAGTATCGGTAATCACTCTGAATATATCCTGAAGCTTGGTCATAAACAGGTTTATGCCATCGCCCAGAGCGCCTATCTCACCGCCCGATCTGACGTTGATACGCTTTGTAAGATCTCCCTCGCGCCTGTCTATATCGCCGATAATATTTTCTATATCCCTTTTTGCGGTAACAAGGGGTCTGATGACCGCCAGCATTACTATAATAAACACAAGTATCAGCGCCGCAATACTTACCATGATAATAGCTGTGCTCATTACAAGGGAACTGTTATAAACCTCTGCAAGAGCGTTTCTTGCAGCGTCGGCTTCACTTGTTGTTATATCGATCATACTTTCCACAGCGCTGTTGATCTCATTTCCGTACAGCGATATCTCATTGTTTGCGCATGCATATGCCATTTCCTTATCGCCTGCCGCGCTGTATGCCATAAGGTCTGCAACATAATAATTAAGATTGTCAGCGCCTGCGCAAAGCATACTGTAATTCTCGGCATTTCCATCGGAAAGATACTCTTTATAATTATCAAGCTGCTCTGCAAGCAAGTCTTCGGTATCACGGATATCTTCAACAATTTCAAGCATTGAATTAAAATCTGTTGCAATTATATGAGAAAGTGCAAGCTCATGTATTTGCTGAGCCGTTACCTCCATTTCTCCGAGCTTTGAAATGCTTATCATGTAATTATCCGCAATTTCCTCAGCGTTGGCGTTTACATTTTTGATATTAATGATCGCCGCTGCATTGGATATAATTGAAACCGCACCCAGAATGAAAACAGGCAATAATATTGCAAGCTTAATGCTTCCGCGTTTTTTCATTATACTTCCCCCTTAATTCACCGTAGATGCTGTTATTTCGTTTACAAGCTCGTCCATAATTTCCTGCAGATCCGTTCCCGCAGGATTTCCCTGAGCCATGGTCTCGCCAAAGCTTGTAAACGGATCCCAGAACTTATTGCCCACGCGCTGGAGCTTTCCGAATTCGGACTGCGCAATGACCGCCTGTATAGCGGGGACCTTCATTACCTCGTCGGAGGCGGCTGCCTTTATGTTGGACGGACCCTGATTTCTCTCAACAAACCGCAGGGTCTGGTTTTCCTCGTTTGTTATCCACTCCGCAAATTTGCACGCCCAGTCCTTATGCTCGCTGTAATAATTTACACCGACCATTTTGTAGCCCGTAAAGGAGGACATCTGTATCTGCTTGCCATTACAAGTGAATGTAGGCAGCTTTGCAGCTCCGTAATCGTCGCCCCAGGCATTTTTCACCTCAATAGCATTCCATACGCCGCTTACGCCTGCGACAACAGTTCCGTCCTGAACGCCTGCGGGGAAATCCGAGTCCACTCTCAGCTCAAACGCAGGACTTGCCGATATATCGAGCAATGACTGTGCAATATCAACGCCCTTTATATCTCCCTCCGTTGAATTCCAGTTGCAGTAGTTGGTCACACCGTCTTCGTTAAGTCCGAATTCAAGACCGGTGTTGCCGAAAAATGCATACATATACCATCCCGATGTCCATTCCATAGTGAACTTTTTGCCGCAGTTCTCGGCTGCTCTGAGGATACCGTCAAGGGTCTCGATATCGCTTTCGGATATGTATCTTTTGTCGTAATACAAAAAGTAACCGTTGTCAGCCGTCATGGGATAAGCATACAAAATGCCGTTTATTTTTGCCGCCTCGGCAGCCTCGGCAACGTTTGCGGCAATGATCTCGTCGGCATTGGGAACAGGCTCAAGAGCGCCTGCCGCGACAAGGGCGGTAAGCTGGTCATCGGGAAGCGTATAGACATCGCCCGCATTATGGATATCCGCAAGAACGTTATCTCTTGTGGCGCTGTCGGCATTGACGGTAATTGTAAAATCAAATTCCGCTTCACCGTCATACTCCTTTTTAAAGCTTTCTATCATCTTATTCATGGTGTCAATACCGGATTCTTCACACCATATATTAAGACTGACGGTATCGCTGTCCGTAGCGTCAGCTGCATTGGTTACAGCTTCGGTAATATCCGGAGCATCTGTCTGACTGTTATCGCTTTTGGTGCAGGAACAAAAAACTGTCGCCGTCATAGTGCCTGCAAGAAATAATGACAATATTTTCTTGTTTTTTCTCATAACAATGCTCCAAAACGGAGCGTCACCCCTTTCGTGTATGGCAAGCTGTAAGACAAATTTTTTTCGCACCACCAATTAACGGTCTCTGAAAATCAGAACGTTACGGCGGAAAATTGCTGTTTGATCGTCATTTTACAAAATGAATTTACCAAAAAACAACAATAATCAACATAATAAACAGTATTTTAAGTATTATAGCATATTTTTTTAAAAAATTCAACAATTTTACAAAAAATATTTACGGCAGCAGCTTTAAATTTGTCGAGCAGATGAACTTTTAATTTATGCCAAACGAAAAATAATACAAGCGGTTCCTTAGCGCCGTTCCAAATTTACAATCGGGGACGGCGCTTTTCATTGTGACATAATTATGCTCTGAAATGATATCTCTTAGGTAAAGCGGCTCATTAATACGGTTTCATGTTTGTCTGACAAAATCCGAGTGTTGTCCTCCGATGACCGAAAA
>JBJEQM010000450.1:0-3627 GCA_051881755.1 Oscillospiraceae bacterium | reverse complement strand
CGTACCGTCCTTATCTAAGGCGTAGATATTATTGTTGCCCGACAGATAGCGTGTACCGTCGCTGCCTACCAGCAAAGTATCAAAATAAATATAATCATCGTTGGATTTTCCGATAGAAGTAATGTCGTTCTCCTTGATAAAGCTGCCGTCGGCACTGTAATCCGAGATGAAATACTGCTGGGAGCTTTCTCCTGTCTCCTCGTCCCATGAATACAGATTCATCAGCAGCGTTATGGAGCCGTCGTCGTTTACGCACATTTTCTGTACATATTTGGAATTGCCCGAGCCGTCGTCCTCAGTAATAACGATATTGGCTTTCTCCGTGCCGTCGATAGATACAACGCTGATAATGGTCTTGTAAGTATAGAACGCTTCATCGCCCTCTCCGACCTTTTCATTGGTCTGACCGAGAATATAGATATTGTCGCCGCTGCTGCCCATACCCGCGATATAATCAAACTTCTGCGGCATGGGTATTTTTTCCGACCGGTAGACATTCTCCTTGGAAGCCATAGGGACTTCGTCCTTTTTACACGCCGTCATTGACAGCGCTGTCGCCGCCGCGATAAATCCGCACAGGCAGCGCTTAAAAATGCTTTTTCTCATAATTTCGATTCCTTTCATGTTTTTTGTTTATGTCGAATTATTATACTTAATTTATCGAAAAGCCCCATGATCTTCCCCTTAAAGAACGTCCATATCCGCTTCCTGCGGTGAATGAGCATTCCGATAAAATAAAGTGCCGTTAATATGGGGACAAGCGCCGCCGCGCTTATCCATACCAGCAGGACTGCCGCGTTTTCTTCGGTTATCCTTGCCGCATTTTCCCAGAATGGGTATACTATGCTGTTATCAACTACCGCACGCCTGCCGCCGTCAAATGCAATTTTATACAGCCGCAGTATATCATACCGCGCGGAATTTTCCATTATCTCGCTTTGGGTATCGCCAACGGTGTTGACCTCCCCCATTATCTTTGCCGCAAGCCCCGTGACCGGGTCTGGCAGGCACACCTCGTATACGGTGACGGGAACGTCCGCTCCCGAATATATCCGCTGCAGCGCCTCATACGACATATATATATGCGGCTTTGTGCCGTAAACATACTCGCTTGCTTTATCGCCGTCAGGCTCAACGACTCCCGCAACATAATACCGCGTGCCGTTTATTATGACCGTCATGCCGTCTGCGTCCTTGGAGCCGAAAAGCTGCCACGCAAGGTTATAGTCGATGACCACTCTGTCCTGCATAAGGTCGCTGTCGGAATAATAGGAGCCTGACAGCAGCCTCAGCGGGTGGAACAGGAAATAGTCCCCTCCCGTTGCGGTGACGATAACGTCCGCGCTGACGCTGTAATCCTCGCGGGGAGACTGCACCGTCAGGGTATCCTGCGCGGAATAGGCGTCAAACCAAAGCCGTCCCACGGGATTTTCCTGCAAAACAGAGTTTTCCGTCAGCTTCTTTTCTATCTGCACTCTCATGGTGTATATGCCGTCAAGATCCATCCCTGCGGCTTTATCGTAAAATACCGACAGCTGGGAATATCTTTCCTTGCTGCTCCACCGCTCCGCCGCGCGCTGGGAGCTTAGCCGTCCCGTCATCGAGACGAAAACCGCCGCCAGCACCGCTGCAAGAATTATCGCCGCACCGTTGACAACGGCAAGAGCAATATACAGCTTTTTCCTTTTGGGATCCATGCCGTTTTCTCCCTTCGGCTTAATTTGATTCAACAAGTCTCACCTGCTGACCCGCTTCGACGGGCTTTGTTGCGGTGGATATGATAAAGTCGCTCTGGAGCAGCTCGCCGCTTACTGCCGAGGACTTATCGTCGGAGGCAATGACCGTTATATTGACTCTTTCCGCTATGTATCTGTTGCCCAGAGGGCTGCTTCTGGATACGACTCTCAGCACGAATTTACCGTTGCTGTCCTCGCGGATAGAGCTGTTGGGTATTATCATGTCATACTGCTGACCCTTGCTGCCCATTACAAGCTGCAAAGACTGTCCCGGGGTAACGTCGCCCGTGACGCTGAAGGTCAGCACTTTGTTCTGCGCATTGGACTGCTCCGCCTTAATGGAGGTAAGCACCGCCCTTGCGTCGCCGCTCCAAAAATACTGTATCTCAGCCTCGTCGCCCACCTTGACCTTTTTCGCCTGATCGTTTGTCACGGTAATGGACGCGGAATATCCCTTTTCGGTCATCTGTATATTTGCAAGAGTGAAGCCTGCTTCAACGGTCTCCCCCGCAACGCAGGAGATATTGTCGATAATGCCGCCTACCTGCGCTTGTATCTCAGCACCGATGGTCTTTTCTTCCAGCTTCTTTATCTGTTCCTCTTTCCTTTCGATCTCGTCAAGCTTTGCCTGAACGTCAAGAGCGGATTCGCCTGCCGCGTCAAGGTCCTTTTTCTGCTGCTGGGCGAGAGTTATCCTCTTGGTCTCCAGCTCTCTTTCCTTGGCAAGTATATCGTCCTTGGCGGCGTCAACGCTGACGGACGCCTTTTCCTTGGCTTCAGCCTCCGCTTCCTGAGCGTCTTTAAGCTCTCTTTCGGCGGCACTTATCTTGTCGTCGTAGGACTTTTGGGCTGCCTTTATCTCTCTTGTAATGTCGGTGATAGTAGTGCTCAGCTTTTCCTTGGCGGTGTTGTAATTTTTCTCCGCGTTTGACTGGGCGACCTCGGCGTATGTAAGCCTGCTGTCTGCCGAGCTTGCTTCATTGTATTTCCGCGAAAGCTCAGCATACTCGTTCCGCATCTGCTCAATGTCGATACGGGCATTTTCCAGTTCCTGCTTTGCTTCTTCAACGCCCTCGTCGGCGACGATAGCGTTGTTGTATTTTATGGTAAGCTGCTGTATATTTATCTCGGCTTTGTCGATCTCCGCTTTTTTCGCGGTGAGAGTGGTATTATCAACGCCGCCCCCAAGCTCCGCCTTGATATCCTCCACCTTTTTATCGGCGTCGGTCTTTATCTGTTCCTTTTGAGCAAGAGCGTCCTGCGCGCTCTTTATCATGTTGTAATATTTCGGGTCAAGAGAAGCGTAATCCTCGGAGGTTATCGCCGTCAGGGCGTCGGTATAAACGCTCTGCTCGGCTTTGAGGGAGTCTACCTTGTCCTGCGCCGCTTCGGAGGCTCTTTTCGCCTTTTCGTAATTATCCTCATACACCGCGATATTATCCAGCTCGGACTTTGCCCTGGCAATGTCCTCTTCCAAATTTCTTATGGCAAGCTCGTCAAGAGAATAGTCCGCGCCTGTATTAAGCAGCATTTTTTTGTATTCCAGCTCCAGCGCTTCAAGCTCGGTTTTTGCAGCTTCCAGTTCGGCACTGTCGCCGTCCTCCAGCTTGAAAATGGTCTGTCCCTTTTCAACGGTATCCCCCGACTTCACTTCCACCGAGGCGATAACTCTGGACTGGTCTATCTTCACCGAGAAGCTCTCCGCCGCCTCAACTTTCGCCGTACCCCTTATCTGCTCGGACAATGTACCGCCGCCGCAATACTGCGCCGAAACCTCGGGGAGAGAGTAGTTCATTATTGTATTAGAAAAAAATGTAAGCAGCAGCATTATCACAAGGAATATGATAATGGCGTTCTTCACCCACTCACGCTTTTTCTTTGTTCCGTTTTC
>JBJEQM010000449.1:0-3636 GCA_051881755.1 Oscillospiraceae bacterium | reverse complement strand
TATAAAATACATACAGGAGGTCACAAATGGATATATACGAAGCCGCCCAAAAAATGAAATATGAGCAGAAAAACATCTTTGACCTTAAACTGAGAGTAACCTTTTACGCCCGCGTTTCCACCACCAAGGAGGAGCAGGAAAACTCCATAGAAAATCAGATAACGTTCTTCACCGACTTTATCAAAAATAATAAAAACTGGACTTATATTGAGGGCTACGTCGACCGCGTCCGCGGTGAGCACGCCGTCAACCGCGCCAACTTTATGCGCATGATAGATGACGGCAAGGCGGGCGTGTTCGACCTCATACTCACCAAGGAGGTCAGCCGTTTCGCCCGTAACACTATCGACAGCCTGACCTACACTCGTGAGCTGCTCCGAGCAGGTGTGGGCGTTTTCTTCCAGAATGACAATATCTGCACCATCGACACCGACAGTGAGCTGCGCCTTACCATAATGTCCAGTATTGCCGCAGACGAGGTGCGCAAGCTGTCCGAGCGTGTCCGCTGGGGACACAAGCGTGCTATCGAAAGCGGCAATGTAATGGGCAATAACCGCATTTTCGGTTACGACAAAAAGGACTGCCGCCTTACCATAAACGAGAGCGAGGCGGAAATGGTGCGCCTTATCTTTGAGGAGTACGCCACGGGGAAGTACAGTGTCCGTAAGATAGAGGATATATTGTACAACAAAGGCTACCGCGGACGAAACGGCACACGCATACATCACAACACCATATCGGGCATAATACAAAACCCAAAGTACAAAGGCTACTACTGCGGCAACAAGGTGAAGATAATCGACTACCGCACCAAGGAGCAGCGCTTTCTTCCCGAGGACGAATGGGTAATGTACAAGGACGAAACGGGGGAGGTTGTCCCTGCCATTGTCAGCGAGGAGCTGTGGGAAAAGTGCAACGAGATATTCCGCGCAAGGAGCGCCGTGGTGAAATCCCGCGAGCATTCGCTGAAAGACAAGAGCGTTTTCACGGGCAAGATAATCTGCGCCGCCGATGACAAGGCATACTGGCGGACAAGCTACTCCAACAGCGCCTCCAAAGGCAAGCCCATATATCAGTGGATATGCAGCGAAAAAAAACGCTTCGGCGCAAAGTCGTGCGCGTCGTTCTCCATACTGGAAGCCGACCTTTATCAAATACTGTCCGAGCATTTCAAGGATATGGCGGAAAATATCGAGGACTATGTTTCCACCTTTCTCAAAATATATCGTGAGGCGGACACCAACACCAATACGCAGCGCGAGCTTGATACTCTGCGGCAGCGGCTTGATAAGGAGAAAGCCAAGCGTGAAAAGCTCCTTGACGCATACACCGAGGACCTTATCACCAAGGCGGAATTTAAGGAGCGCAACGACGCCTCCAATATCACCATAAGTCAGCTGGAGGAGGATATTTTCAGCATCGAGAAAAAGGCTTTAGAGTCGGACGATTATGTGCGCGAGCTGGAAAAAATCGAGCGCTACTTCAAGGATATGTACCGTCCCGACAGGGACATGACGAAAGAGGAGATAGACGAAATGGTGCTGACAATTATCGACAGAATAAATGTCATACCGAAGAACGGGGAGTGCATGAAGCTGGAGATAAAGCTGAAAACAGGCGCAAACCGCGATTTTACCTACGTTCGCGGGCGTGATATCGACGGTTGTCGTTCCGGACACATCTGTAAGAAGATGATCGACGCTTACAAAGCAGGCATGAAGTCCTAACGGATAACAAATAATCTTGGCGCCCGCGGGAAACTGTGGGCGCTTTTTTTTAGTTGCGTTGATATGGTGTATATTATAAAGCGCTGTGGCAAAAAATTTAAAACTTTAGCAATCTGCGTAATTGGTTTACTGAAATTATATATATAGTTTTAGACAAAAAATTGTCGATATACACTATTGACAAAGGCAGAATAAAGTTGTATTATGACGGTGAAAATAGATATAAGACGGTTTTAGTATGAAATCTTCCATAAATTTCTAGTTGATTGCAAAGGATGATGATCTATGAGAGCAAAGACAAATGAAAATAACCATTCTGCATTGAAAAAGCTTATTCCTGCCGTTGCAATGCTTGCTCTGTCGGTTGTGACTCTTTCGACTTCTACATACGCTTGGTTTACCATGAATAAGGAAGTTCAGATGACAGGTCTTAATATGACAGCAGCTACCGGTGAGGGTATGGAAATTTCTTTGGCTTCGGTAACAGGAAATGCTTCAACGGGTACATTAAAATTCCTCGGTGATAGTGACAATGGCTTTGATGGAAATCATCCTGCAGACACTGATACTGAGTTAGGCTGAAAAAATAAAGTTGTTGTTGGAAACTATTATAGTGATATTGGAACATTAAAGCCGGCATCTTCATGCGATGGAGTAAATTTATATAACGCTACTGATGCAACTAACAGTGGTAAAGATGCAAGCTCATTTGAGCAAATCACGCTTGGTCCTACTTCAATGGCACAATTACAGCCTTGCCAGTCATTAGGAGCAGAAACCGAACTTGCTGCAACCGGTACGTCTGGATATTATGTGGACATTCCTGTTCATTTAAGAACCTCCAAGGTAAAAACTGCCAATGTTACAAGCGGAGATATTTATTATAAAATGATAATAAATAATAAAACCACTAATTCCAATGAACCGTTGTATAAAGCTGTTCGTGTTGCATTTATAAATGGAGTAAACGATAATACAACCGCTGCAGCAAAGATTTTGACTTGCGATGAATTAAATGCGTATTACAAGCCGGGAACATTAGGAACAGCAGTAAATAGCACATCAGGTAGAGGAGAAGTTACAAATTTATCAAAAACGTCGGTAACAGACGCTACTACATTCCCAACCAATGATGCCGGTGCTGATTCCGGTCTTGATATTCCCTATGCTGAAAACTCGGGAGAATATGGTCATTTGGACTTTACAGTAAGAGTATGGCTTGAAGGTGAAAGCACATCATGTTATGATGCAAATGCAGGTCAGCAATGGAATATAGGTCTTATGTTCTCGATGGGTGAATTTGAAACAACTTCAAATTCCGGCACCTAAATTATAGTCATTTATTTTAAAAGGTCTCACAAAGTGGGACCTTTTTCTTTTCCCTCAAAAATAGTGTAAAAATCCCCTAAAAATATCCGATTATTTTTATATGATATATGCTGTTTTTTTGTCGATAATTGTTGACTTGAAGCGGCTTTAGGAGTATAATAAAAAAGAGTATATATTTTTTCGGAATATGATCGGGAGGCGAGAAGCGTGGCTGAAAATCAGGATAACCCTACTACCGTCGACGGCGTGCGCGCTGTGGAAATGCGATACCGCGCCATATTTTCGACCGATACAAAAGAGCCCGCTTTCTATCAGAGCAGCATAAGGCTCAATTCCCCCAATATGGGAGTGCTGCTCCCCGAGAGATTTATGCCCGTCCTCGAATCCGACGACAGGTGCGTTTCCGTTTTTAAGCTTGCTCTGCTACAGACCATTAAAGCTGCTGATAAATTTGTCGGACGTGAGCTTGATTTTGACTGGATATCCGTTTTTATGCCGCTGAGACTTCTGCGCCGAAAGGATTGCGCCAATATCCTGAAAGAGTTTACGGAAATGCTTGGCGCTTACCCCAACAGGATAT
>JBJEQM010000448.1:0-3650 GCA_051881755.1 Oscillospiraceae bacterium | reverse complement strand
AGAAAAAACGCCTTGACTGCAAGATACCCGTGTCCTGCTTTACCGCTACCGCAAAGCAGAAGGTCATAAGCGATATACGTGACTATTTCAAGCAGAAGCTTGATATCGACCTTGAACTTTATGCGACCTCCGCCGCAAGAACTAACCTGCATTATGCGGTATTATATAAGGAAACGGACGATGAAAAATACGCCGCCATGCGCGGTATTATCGAGCATAAAAACTGCCCCACCATTGTCTTTGTATCAAGGACAAAGCGCACAAGAGAGCTTGCGGACAAGCTTTGCGGCGACGGCTTCAGGGCGCGTCCTTTCAACGGCAAAATGGACAGCAGCGAAAAGCAGGAAAATCAAGAGGCGTTTATCAACGATGAAGTGCAGATAATCGTTGCGACCTCGGCGTTCGGTATGGGCGTTGACAAGTCTAACGTAAGGCTTGTTATACATTATGATATATCCGACTCCCTTGAAAATTACGTTCAGGAGGCAGGCAGAGCGGGGCGTGACCAATCGCTTGACGCGGAATGTTATGTGCTTTTCAACGACGGCGACCTTGACAAGCATTTTATCCTGCTTAATCAGACCAAGCTTAGTATCAGCGAGATACAGCAGGTGTGGAAAGCCATAAAGGATCTGACAAAATTCCGTACCAAGGTGTGCCGCTCGGAGCTGGAGATAGCACGTCAGGCAGGCTGGGACGATACTGTTTCCGATATTGAGACAAGGGTAAGGACTGCTGTACATGCCTTAGAAAATGCAGGCTACGTCAAGAGAGGAAAAAATGTGCCGCAGGTGTTTGCCACAAGCATACTTGTACCCAACATGGCAGACGCAAGCGGAGTTATTGAAAGTTCCTACCGTATGTCGGAGAGCGAAAAAATCCTTGCAAGAGGGATCATGAGTATGCTCATTTCAAGCAGGAGCATTGCAAGAGCGGGCAGCGATGACGCTGAATCCCGCGTGGACTACATTTCCGACAAGCTTGGAGCAGAGAAAGCCCAGGTTATCCGTACCCTTGAGCTGCTTCGGCAGGAGGGTCTGCTGGCAGATTCCAAGGACATGACGGCATATATCCTCCGCGCCGACACCAAAAACAGATCCCTTGCGGTGCTTAATAAATATATTGCGCTGGAGACATTTCTGCTGGATAATTTATGTCCCGACGGGGAGTGTATAAATCTCAAGGAGCTTAACGAAAAGGTGCTGGCTTCGGGTATAAAGTCCTCCACCGTCAACGGGATAAAAACGGTATTCTACTACTGGACAATAAAGAATTACATACGGAAAAATCTTGATGCCGCTTCGGGAAAAATATCCTTTGTCCCCGAAATAAGCTTTGAAAAGCTTAAAAGCAAGCGCCGCAGCTGCACCGATATCGCAAAATTTATCGTAAGCTTTTTATATGACCGCGCTCTTGAAAACAAGTCGGACAAGGACGAGATACTCGTGCTGTTTTCCGTGCTGGAGCTGAAAAATGCATATGAGAGCAGCCGTATCACGGATATAACCGCCGATGATATCGAGGACGCGCTGCTATATCTTGCAAAGATAGATTCCATGCGCTTAGAGGACGGTTTTCTTGTGCTTTACAGCGGCATGGAGATAACCCGTCTGGAGCTTGACAACAAAATAAAATACAAAAAAGAGGACTACAGGCAGCTTAACGAATTTTACAGGCAGAAGATACAGCAGATACATATTGTGGGCGAATACGCCAATATGATGGTACGTGATTATGACGCGGCGCAGCAATTCGTAAGCGACTACTTTCAGCTGGACTACAAGCAGTTTCTGAATAAATATTTTGCAGGTGACCGCGCGGAGGAGATAGAGCGGAATATCACCCCCGCAAAATACAGCAAGCTTTTTAACGAGCTATCCGAGAGCCAGAGGAATATTATCAGCGATAATACTTCGCCTTATATCGTTGTTACGGCAGGACCCGGCAGCGGAAAAACACGGGTGCTTGTACACAAGCTTGCCTCGCTCCTGCTGCTGGAGGACGTCAAGCATGAGCAGCTGCTCATGGTGACCTTCTCCCGTGCGGCGGCAACGGAATTCAAGCAGAGATTGTATGCTCTTATCGGCAACGCCGCAAGCTATGTGGAGATAAAGACCTTCCATTCCTACTGCTTCGACCTTCTCGGAAAGATAGGCACTTTGCAGGAAGCAAAGGACGTTGTGAAAAATGCCGCTGAAATGATAAAAAATGGCGATGTTGAGCTTGGCAGGATAACCAAGACGGTGGTTGTGATCGATGAAGCGCAGGACATGGACGAAAACGAGTTCGCCCTCATTGAGGCGCTTATGGACAGGAACGAGGAAATGCGTCTTATCGCTGTTGGCGATGACGACCAGAACATATATCAATTCCGCGGCGCCGATTCAAAATACCTGCGCTCGTTCATAACGGAGCGCAGCGCGGTAAAGTATGAACTGCTGGATAATTACCGCAGCTGTCCGTGTATCGTGGAGCTTGCCAATCTTTTTGCGGAGACGATAACAGAGCGAATGAAGATAAATCCAATTATCCCCGTGCGAAAGGATAAGGGTAATGTGAAGCTCATAAAGCATACCTCGAAAAATCTTGAAGAAGCGGTGGCGGAGGATATTATCTCGTCGGCATACGGCGGAACTGTCTGCGTGCTGACAAGCAGAAACGACGAAGCCCTGCGGGTAATGGGCACGCTGCTGAATAAAAATGTACGCGCAAAGCTCATACAGTCCATGGACGGCTTTGACCTGCACGAACTTGCGGAGATTCGATATTTTATCAAAGTCATAGAAAATGAGTGTGTTTCTCCCGTTATATCCGACGAGCTGTGGAACAAGGCAAAAGACAGCCTTAAAGAGCGTTACAAGGACAGCGAATGTCTGCCCCTGTGCCTTAATATGCTGGAGGACTTTGAACTGTCCAACGAGAGAAAATACAAGACCGATCTTGATTTATTCCTGCACGAATCAAACCTTGAGGATTTTTACCGTGATGAACAGGGTGTGGTAATGGTATCAACCATTCACAAGTCAAAGGGCAGAGAATTTGACAGCGTTTTTATGCTGCTTGACAATGCAAAGGCGGATTCCGACGAGGAGCGCCGCAAGCTTTATGTCGGTATCACAAGAGCAAAAACAAACCTGCATATTCATTATAACAACGATATTTTCGACGACTTTGAGCCGAATGGTGCGGAGAAAATATCCGACCCCCAAAGCTACTCTCCGCCGTCGGAGATAATCGTTCAGCTTACTCACAAGGATATGTACCTTGATTTTTTCAAGGGCAAAAAACGTTTCATTCTCAGCCTGAAAAGCGGAGCGGAGCTTCTTATTCGGGGTAACGAACTTTTTGCGGAGCACGACGGAAAATTCTATCCTGCGGCATATTTTTCAAAGAAGTTCAGAGAAGACGCTGCAAAGATAGCAAGGCTGGGATATTATCCGCTGAAAGCCAAAATACGCTTTATCGCCGCGTGGAAAGGCGAGGGTGACGAGGAGGAGACCGCGATAATCCTGCCGGAGATATATTTCGCGAAAAGATAACGCCGACCCACACTTCAGAAACCGCATAAATTTATACTAAACACCATTTAAAACATGAAAAAAACAAGCCGACAATCTTGAAAAGCTTTAGCTTTTTTATATTGGATTTCG
>JBJEQM010000447.1:0-3695 GCA_051881755.1 Oscillospiraceae bacterium | reverse complement strand
CCGCAGAATGACCATATTCCTCACGCCCTTTATGAGCTGCAGCGCCAAGCTGCCTATTTACGCCGTATTTACCGCCGCATTTTTCCCGAAATACAAAGCTTTTGTCATGATGGGACTTTACCTTGGCGGCATGGTGGTAGGCATTGTCAGCGCACTGATAATGAACAAGACCAGCTTCCGCGGCAACCCCGTGCCTTTTGTAATGGAGCTGCCGAATTACCGTCTGCCGTCGCCCAAAAGCGTTGCGATGCTCATGTGGGACAAGGCGAAGGACTTCCTGCAAAGGGCGTTTACGGTAATTTTCTTTGCCACAATAATCATTTGGTTCCTACAGACCTTTGATACGAAACTTAACGTCGTAACGGACAGCTCAAACAGCCTCCTTGCGGCAATAGGCATGATAATCTCGCCCCTGTTCAGACCACTCGGCTTCGGCGATTGGCGCGTGTCCACCGCACTTATTACGGGCTTTACCGCCAAAGAAGCGGTGGTTTCCACCCTTGCCGTGCTGACAGGCTCTTCCACCGCAGATCTGGGAACGGTGCTGGGTACGGTATTCACACCCGTCACCGCCCTGAGCTTCCTTGCGTTTACACTGCTTTACACTCCCTGTGTTGCTGCCATTGCCGCGGTAAAAAGGGAGATGAACAGCGGCTGGTCGGCGCTGTTCCTGTGTATGCTCCAATGCGCAATAGCATGGATAGTGTCTTTCGGCGTTTATCAGATAGGCAGTTTTATAATGTAGCATAAGCCTTGGCAGTTTATCCTGTCAAGGCTTTTTTATACTATACTGTATCATTTAGGAAACATAATACATTACCGCGTGAAAATCGGTACTTTGCGACGCGTATGCGCACCTGAATGTTTGGTGAATATATGTAAAGCTATTCACCATTACACACATCCGAGAATGAAATGTGCGCATACCGCACGGGGACGGTCAGCTTTGCCAGCAAAGCACGGTTTATACTGTGCAAATGCTGGACGGAGTAGCACATTTCCTCGGCAATATCCTCCCATTTCTGCCCGAGGAAATATCTCCGCTCCGCAAGCTCACGCTCCGTCTCTGTAAAGCCTCCGAGCTTAACAGTCCGCTCCGCCTCAAATGCAAGAGAACTGAGCCGCTCGTTTTCCAGCCAAAGCTTGTCCTCGTATTCGGAGACGGCGGATTCGGCGCAGGAGCGCTCTCCGCTGCCCACAAATTCCTCGCACCGCCGAAGCTTTTCGCGGTTAAGGCGTATTCTTTTCCGCGCAAGGGTGTATGATAAAAGAAATTCCTTTGAGTTCATCTCGTAATGCTCCTTTCGTGTATGTCAATATGTTGCATTTAGGAAACGCAGTTGCCGTCCCATGCCCGTACACAGAAATCACGGAACAGGTCGCTGTATTCCTCGGCAAAATCGCTGTAAAGCTCACTGCCTTGACATTCTATAAGGCAGTCCAAGCACAATATATCGCCGTAAATATCGTACAGGGGAGCGTCGGATTTACCACAGCAGCGGCATTTCAGCGCGTACTCTCTGCATGACGCGCAGTCATGGTGACACTCTTCCATTCTGTCAAAAATACATTTATCCATTTTTATTCCTTTCGGTTTATGCGTATAAATTATACTGATGCTGTCCCGACGAGTGGTTTTCGGGACGGTGATTTCAGCCAAATACAGAATTAACGGGGTATAACTCTGTTTCTTTTTGGCTACAATAATATTATATCGCACAAATGTTCTTTTGTCAAGAGCCTTTAGGAAACTTTTTTGATTTTTTTTACGCGGTATTATGTTGCATATTGTCGGATTTTATGGTATGATGGGATAAAAGGGGGAGACGCGATGCCGCAGGATATCGACTGCTGCTAAGGACAATTGGTATACCTCGGAGTACGGCATAAAACGCGTCCTCGGCGAGCTTGCACGGTGCGGCGATCAGGTAAATGCGTCGGATATTGAGGGAATGATACCGCAAAATCATTGACATTCCGTCGAAAAAACGCTATAATAATGGTATAATGAGCAAAGGGGGTATTTTCCGTATACGGAAAGACGTTATGAAAAATATAATATGGAAAATACTGCCTATAATGCTGGCGTGTATGCTTTTTACCATGAACGTGTGCGCCGCAGAAAACAGCGTGATAAACGCAAAAACAAGCCTTAACGCCATTTACGCCTTTATTGACGGCGCGGCGGACAAGGACTGCACCGTGGAGCTGGACGGCGGACAGTGCGACATATTATCCTGCGACCGCCAAGGCGACATTATGACCGAGACCATTGTTATCGTGGATACTTCGGGCGATGCCGCAGGTTGGGAGCGCATGAAAACTCTGGAGCTGCTCAGCGCCCTTATCGACAACAAGCAGGAGGACGAGTATTTCCGCATCGTGGCGGCAGGCAGCGATTTAAAGGTTGTTTGCACTTATACCGCCGACAGGTACAAGCTGGTAAAATCTCTGGATGACCTCATTTATAACGATACCGAAACAAAGCTTTATTATACCGCCGAGCAGGAGCTTTATAACCTTACCGACGGCTATCTCGGCAGAATGATAATCATATCCGACGGCGGCGACCGCAGTCCCGAGGGCTCATTTGAAGCTCTGACTCAGCGTCTTGACGAGGAGACCTGTCTCGTTTATACCGTCGGCATTGCCGACAGCGGCGAGAAGCTTCCCGAGCATTTTTTTGATTTGGCAAAGCAGACGGGCGCCAAGACCCTTGTCATGGAGGAGGACTCCGACATAACGCAGCTTTGCGGCAGCCTTAACGAGTGGCGCGATTTTTACCGTATAACAGCCGCTCTGCCGCGTAATTCCGCCGACGGCAGCGAAAAGGACGTTCATATCACAGCTAACGGAGCGCAGTATACCGTCAAGCTGCAAATGCCCTATATTGAGCCCGAGCTGACAACGTCAGCCGAAACGCTCCCCATCTTTACCGAGGCGGAAGTGACCGTCCACGAGGAAAAAACGCCGATATATGTCTATGTGTTTACAGTGCTTGCGGCGGCTTCGGCGGCGGCAATGATACTGTCCGCGGTGCTTCTCCTGATACGGAAAAAACGCCGCAGCAGGGAAACTCCCATAAAATCGCTGATGCACTATGCCCGTACCGTTTCGGCACGTACAACGTCGGGGGAGAGCGCCGACAAGAAATTCTCCTACGCCATTGAAGCTAAAAAGCTGCTGCAGGACGTCAACACTGCCGACGTCCGCGACCGCGCCCTTGCTTCACCACATATGATGTTCCCGCGCCACCCCGAGTATATGGCGGAAGCGGGGGAGGACTACAACAATATACTGGAAATCAAAAAGACCGTTACTCTGACCCTCACGGACGAAAAATCTCCCGACAGCGTTTATACCGCCGCCATAAAGCAGGAGATAACCGTGGGCAGAGGTGCGGACTGCAATATAATTATACCTGACCGCCGCGTCCCTATGAAACAGTGCAGGATATACAGAAGCGGCGATAAGCTGTGTATGGAAAATATAAGCAAGTCTGCTGTATATGTCAACGGCGTTGAAGCCACCGCCGCAGAGCTGAACAGCGGCGACAGGATAAAAATAGGCAAAAATACATACACGATAAATGTAAATTAATTGTGGTAAACTAAAACTGCGTACACCAAAGCGATGTACGCAGTTTTTTTCAGTAGTACCAATCATTGGTGGGTGCTGTTCCGGGTATCTCACAT
>JBJEQM010000446.1:0-3695 GCA_051881755.1 Oscillospiraceae bacterium | reverse complement strand
ACCTCTCTCCCGAGTACGGCACACTTGCCGAGACAAACGCACAGCTTGACAAGGTAACAGACTACATAGCAGAAAAAATGAAAGCTGACCCCACAAAGAAGCTCCTCTGGGGCACAGCAAAGTGCTTTGACCACCCCCGCTATATGCACGGCGCAGGCACATCTCCCTCCGCGGATGTTTTCGCATACGCTGCTGCACAGATAAAGAAAGCTGTTGAAGCTAAAGTTAAGCTTGGCGGTAAGGGCTACGTATTCTGGGGCGGACGTGAAGGCTACGAAACTCTCTTGAACACCAACATGGGTCTGGAGCTTGACAACATGGCTCGTCTGATGAAGATGACCGTTGAATATGCACGCTCCATCGGCTACACAGGCGATTTCTACATTGAGCCTAAGCCCAAGGAACCCACAAAGCACCAGTATGATTTTGATACAGCAACAGTTCTCGGCTTCCTCCGCAAGTACGGCCTTGACAAGGACTTCAAGATGAACATTGAAGCAAACCACGCAACACTTGCACAGCACACATTCCAGCATGAGCTCCGCGTTGCAAGAGATAACGGCGTATTCGGCTCTATCGACGCAAATCAGGGCGATATGCTCCTGGGCTGGGATACAGACCAGTTCCCCACAAATGTATACGACGCAGCACTTTGTATGTACGAGGTACTCAAGGCAGGCGGCTTCACCAACGGCGGACTTAACTTTGACTCCAAGGCACGCCGCGGCTCCTACACACCCGAGGACATTTTCCACAGCTACATCGCAGGTATGGATACATTTGCTCTCGGCTTGAAGATCGCACAGAAGATCATCGACGACGGCAGAATCGACAAGTTCGTTGCAGACCGCTACGCTTCATGGAACACAGGAATCGGCGCAGACATCATCAGCGGCAAGGCTACACTTGCTGACCTTGAAAAGTATGCTCTTGAAAAGGGCGAGGTTGTTGACTCCCTCACAAGCGGCAGACAGGAAATGCTGGAGTCTATCCTTAATAACATTATGTTTAATCTTTAATTGGATTTTCAATGAAGTAAGAGGTTAGGTATCTGACCTCTTGCTTTTAATAATAAACGAAAATCTATCCGCAAATAGATCAATAACTTTGTAGGGGATGGGTTTCCCGTCCCGCAGTATAGAACAACGGGACGGGTGACCCGTCCCCTACAGTGCTTTGTCGGAAATAATATCAGCTATCTTAATATCAATATAAAGGTGAAAACAATGGATATTTCACAAGCACTTGAATATATAAAGCAGCTGTATTTGATGTATATTCAGCCGCATATGGGCACTATTGTAAAGGTCGCCTTGGCGGTCATCATTATAATTATACTGCTGCGTATCTTCCTCCCTATGATATGGGAAAATATTCTTGTGGGCGTTGTGAAGCTATCCGACAAAAATAAAAATGAAAAGGATGATGAGTAGATGAAATACGTTATCGGCGTAGACTTGGGCACAAGCGGAACAAAAACCGTCCTTTTTGACGAGCTGGGCAAGGTCATTGCTTCAATGACCATTGAGTACCCTATGTATCAGCCAAAGAACGGTTACGCCGAGCAGGACCCTGCCGACTGGTACAATGCCGCCATCAACACCATCAAGGGCGTTATCGCCAAGAGCGGCGTTGCCAACACGGACATCGTTGGTATCGGTCTTTCGGGACAGATGCACGGTCTTGTTATGCTGGACGAAAAGGGCGAAGTCATTCGCAAGTCCATTATCTGGTGCGACCAGCGTACCGCCAAAGAAGTGGACGAAATGAACGAGAAGCTGGGACGTGAAAAGCTTATCGAGATAACCGCCAACCCCGCTCTGACCGGCTGGACTGCCGCAAAGATACTCTGGGTAAAGAACAACGAACCCGAGAATTACGCAAAGTGCCGCCACATTCTCCTGCCCAAGGACTATATCCGCTATATGCTGACTGGCGAGTTCGCAACGGAGGTCTCTGACGCGTCGGGTATGCAGCTGCTTGATGTACCCAACAGATGTTGGAGCAAGGAGGTCTGCGACGCGCTTGGCATTGATATGTCCATGCTTGCAAAGGTGTATGAGTCCTGCGAGGTAACGGGCAAGGTAACAAAGTCCGCCGCCGAGCTGACGGGACTTGCCGAGGGCACTATCGTTGTGGGCGGCGCGGGAGACAACGCAGCCGCTGCCGTAGGCACAGGCGTTGTGACAGACGGCAAGGCGTTCACCACCATCGGCACAAGCGGCGTTGTATTTGCGCACACATCAAAAGTATCCATAGACCCCAAGGGCAGAGTACATACCTGCTGCGCGGCTGTTCCCGGCTGTTGGCATATCATGGGCGTTACACAGGGCGCAGGTCTTTCCCTGAAATGGTTCCGCGACAACTTCTGCGGCGCGGAAAAAGCCACCGCCAATCTTATGGGCGTGGACGAATACTACCTCATGGACAAGGAAGCGGAGAGCGTTTCAATCGGTGCGGACAGACTTCTGTATCTCCCCTATCTTATGGGCGAGAGAACTCCCCACCTTGACCCCAATGCGCGCGGTATGTTCTTCGGACTTTCCGCTATGCACACCAAAAAGCATATGCTCCGCGCTGTAATGGAGGGCGTTGCGTACTCTCTCCGCGACTGCGTTGAGATATGCCGCGAAATGAATATAAACGTGTCCGACATGATGGCGTGCGGCGGCGGCGGAACATCTCCCCTGTGGAGACAGATGCTTGCCGACCTGTATGCGTGTCCCGTAAAGACAGCGTCCTCCAAGGAGGGACCTGCTCTGGGCGTTGCAATACTTGCTCTTGTCGGTGCGGGCGTATACGCAAGCGTACCCGAAGCCTGCGAGAAGATAGTGGGCGTTGACAAGGTACAAAACCCCGTGGAGGAAAATATCCCCGTATACGAAAAGTACTACCGTCTGTATACGGAAATATATCCTGCCGTAAAGGACAAGTGCGCTAAGCTGGCTGAACTGTAAAATAAGATCAAACGGAAGTGCGGCATTATCGTGCCACGCTCCCAAATATAGAAAGGAAGTACATATATGAAGCTTTTTATTGATACCGCAAATGTTGACGACATTCGCTGGGCAAACGACCTGGGAGTTATCTGCGGCGTTACCACAAACCCCTCCCTTATCGCAAAGGAAGGCCGCGTTTTCGAGGAAGTTGTTAAGGAGATAACCACCATCGTTGACGGTCCTATCTCCGCAGAGGTCATCTCTCTGGAGGCTGACAAAATGGTTGAGGAGGCTCTGCCCCTTGTCGCTATCCACGAGAACATCGTTATCAAGCTCCCCATGTGCGAGGAGGGACTGAAAGCCTGCAAGCAGCTCACTGCAAGAGGCATCAAGACCAACGTTACACTGGTATTCTCCGCAGCACAGGCTATGCTTGCCGCTAACGCAGGCGCTACATTCGTATCGCCATTCCTCGGCAGACTTGACGACATCGGCATGGAGGGTCTGAATCTTATCGAAGAGATCGTTGACATCTTCAACGCACAGGGCATCGGCACTGAGATAATCGCCGCCTCCATCAGAAATCCTATCCACGTTACAGCCTGCGCAAAGCTTGGCTGTGATATCGCAACCGTTCCCGC
Source organism: Oscillospiraceae bacterium (assembly GCA_051881755.1). GTDB lineage: Bacteria > Bacillota > Clostridia > Oscillospirales > Ruminococcaceae > UMGS363. Next base: position 115 of record JBJEQM010000446.1, on the reverse strand, counting down.
AAACGTTATCCGTCAGATGGTAAAGCACCCTCTGACCGACATCGGTATCGCTCGCTTCCTCAAGGACTGGGAAGGCGCTAAGAAATAATTAGTGAATAGTGAAGAGTGAATAGAG
>JBJEQM010000445.1:0-3702 GCA_051881755.1 Oscillospiraceae bacterium | reverse complement strand
GGACGTAATTTTCCACGGCGATAATATCCGTTTTATCTATCTCGTCCTCAAAGGCTTCGTCCTCGGGCATTTCATATTCCTCGCCGTTTATTCCGGCATTGACAGAGTCACGAACGATCCCGAAAAGAAAATCATCAAGCTCCTCCGAAAGGTCGCTTTGAGTCGGCTCCTGTCCGAAAGTCATATAAAGCGACGCATATTCCTCCGAAGCTTTTTCAAGCTTTTCGGTCATCTCGTCGATCTGCTCCTGCACTATCGCTTCATCATAAGCGGTGAGCTCGTCCTCCAGAATATCAAGGAATTTTTCGGAGCGCTCCGCTGCTTCTATATCGTCCGCGCAAGGCTCGCTGTAAAGCCACGCATAATTGTAATTGACATTTTTGCTGCCCACCGAGTCAAAACCGCTGTCCGTCATAACGGCAACGGAGAAGTTGATAGAATCGAACATGGGGTCTGTATTGTTTTCAAAAAGAGTGCTGTAATTTGGGAGAGCGATAAATCCGGTTATCGCAAGCTTTTTGCCGTTAAGCGTTATGATATCACCCATATTAATGCCGTTATTTTGAGCAAAAACTCTGTCAATGGCTATCTCATTATCCCGCGACGGCAGTTCTCCGCTCAATAAGCAGGGCTTGTTCAGTTCGTCGGTCTGCTTGTATACTCTTATTGTGGCGCCCGTTTCCGAGGTGTCCTCGTCAAAATAAATATTGTCGTAAAGCGTCAAATCATTCTCAAATGTCGCTTTCAATTCATCGGGAAGAGCCTTGTCAAAGGTGATATGTCCGTCCTCGATGTTATAAAGCTCGAAGCTTTCATAATATGCCGCTTTCAGGCTCTCGTTTCCCACTCTCATGCCCGAGCAGGCGGCGATAAGCAGCACCATCATAATAAATATTGCTATGTATTTTGTAATGTCCTTGACGAGCTCGCGGGGCAGACGTTTTGTAAGAGGATCTTTCATATTAACACCTCCGTTACCAGTCAAGCTCTTCAGCGGTCAGCTTCTTTTCATTTCTTATCTCTTTTCTGACCATGCCGTCACGAAGCTTGACTACCTTGTCCGCCATGTCCTTGATAGCTTCATTATGAGTTACCATGATAATGGTGGTGTTGTATTTCTTATTTACCGTTTCGATAAGCTTGAGTATCTCCTTTGAGGTATTGTAGTCAAGAGCGCCTGTTGGCTCGTCGCAGAGCAGTATATCGGGATTTTTTACGATAGCTCTGCCTATGGAGCACCTTTGCTGCTGACCGCCCGAAAGCTGTGACGGCAGCTTGTGCCTGTGCTCGTAAAGACCGAGAGTTTTCAGTATATCGTCAACATCAAGGGGATCATCGCTCAGATATGCGCCTGTTTCGACGTTTTCCTTGATATTCAGATTGGGGATAAGATTGTACATCTGGAATATATAGCCGAGATGCTTCCGTCTGTATTCCGTCAGCGCTCTTTCGTTCATATTTTCGGTTTTTTCGCCGTTAATGGAGATATATCCGGAATCGGCGTCGTCAATTCCGCCAATAATATTGAGAAGCGTGGATTTTCCGCTTCCCGACGGACCGAGAAGAACGCAAAATTCGCCCTTTTCAATGCCCACGCTGATCCCTTTCAGCACCTCAATTTTGCTTTCCCCGCTGCCGTAGCACTTTTTTATATTGCTTACCTCGATAAACATTTTTATGCACCCTCTCATCTTAAATCATATTACATGAACATATATTCATATGTTCATTATAAACCATATTTGCCCGTTGTCAATACTATGTTATATCATTAAAACTTATTTCGTATGATTATCCAATCATACCGCTGCAGGCGCACTTGCTTTTTGTATATTTTTACAATGGTCATTTAATGCCAAATTGAGCTAGAAAGGCTAACCCAATAACGGCTTTTTATACTAATGAACCGCTGATCAAATCATTTCTGCCGTTTTCTAACTCTTCACGCTTTGCCCTCGCCTGCTTTGGTCAGTTTATTTTTGCGTCCTGCTATGATTTTTTCCGAAAAAGGGATAAAAGACAGTCTGCCGCAGATAAGCCTTAAATTTCTTTGCCTCGGATTTTCGCCGCACCCACCGCAAAGCGGCGGGAATCAACCTATAGACTTTGTCTATAGGTTGATTCGGAAATAGTATAATATTGTTTTTATGCAAGGCTGACTTGCGTATAATGATATAGGTTAGCTGTAGGTAACTGCATATTATAAAAATATTTCACTCCGCAAGCGCTTTGCCAAGTGCCCTGCAATTTTCCAGATCGTCGTCTGTGGGAGCTTCGTTTGCGACAACCCCCTCGCCGTTTACAAGTACTGCGCCGTCCGCTTTCACTCTGTCCTCCCAGCTTCGCATCCACTCGCCGTCTCCCCAGCCGTATGAGCCGAAAAGAGCCACCTTTTTGCCGTTCAGCTTGCTTTCCACCGCGGAGAAAAACGGCTCAAACTCGTCCTCCTCCAGAACTTCCGAGCCCATTGCGGGGCAGCCGAAAGCTACCGCGTCATAATCGTCAATATTTCCCGAAAAATCTGACACGGCGAATATCTCCGCTCCTGCACCTTCTGCTACCGCCTGCGCCATAGCTTCCGTATTGCCTGTGCCGCTCCAAAAGATAACTGCTGTTTTCATAAAAAATTCCTCCTTAGGATATTTTGAGCGCCCGATAAATATCGGTGCCCTCGTTTAATTTATTGCACAGAAAAGTTCTGCACTTATCATAATTTGCAAATGTGCGCTTTGCATTTTCCACGCTGCCGTACACCTTCCATGCGCCGCACAGCTTGAAATTCTCGCCCTTATTTTCGATAAAGCCCACCACGTCCTCAACAGGATAGCCAAGAAAAACGCCTATCTCGTGAGGAAAGCTTTCGCTTTCGCGTATACGCGCCGAAAGGCGGTCAAGACATTGTGCAAGGGTATAATTCTCGGGATATCCGTACTCCGTCAAAATACTCCGTGCCGCGCTGTCCGCAAGGCGTTTTTCCAGTAATTTTTCGCTGTATATCAGCATTAATGTCCGCTTTCCGCAGCTGCACAATATTCTGCTTTTTAGTCCTTTTACGGCGGCTCGGCGGTTAAAATAATCCGAATGAAAGTCAAGGTCAAATTCCGTTGACGACAACGAAACAAGGCTTGCGCATTTTATACCCAGCAAAGTGGGAGCTGTATGAAACGCAAGTTTCTGCCCGAAGTTGCTATACTCCGTTTTTGACATAATATCACCTCACAACATATTAGCATATGCTAACTCAAATGCAAAATTATATGTCATACGCAATACTGCTCCAGAACGCTTTTCAGCGCGCTGGCACTTGCGCTGTGTATTCTCGCCACCGGTATATCATGCTTTTTTGACTTCTGATTTACGCTGTTCACCATCTTATGAGAACAGGTGCTTGTAAACACCACCATAAGGTCGGGTATTCCAAGCTTGCTTTCAAAATCCGAGGGCATTTGCGTGAATACCTTTGCTTTGCAGTTATACTCCGCGCATATGTCCTTATATCTTGTCGCCATACGGTCGTTTCCGCCTATTACTACTACGCTCATTTTTTCACCTCCAATCCATTAGCATATGCTAACTAAATATAGTATATCATGCCCATACCGAGTTAGTCAAGCATAACTTTATAAAAAAACATAGAACCTGTCTGCACAAGATATGTGTGCGGATTTTCGAGCGTTCCTCAAATTGATACTGTGTCTTTTG
>JBJEQM010000444.1:0-3707 GCA_051881755.1 Oscillospiraceae bacterium | reverse complement strand
TGATATAATGTACATAATACCATAATAAAAGGGGAGCTTTATATGATACTTACAGACTGCCACACCCACACGGAGTTCTCGGTGGACTCCGAGGCAAAGCTGACGGATATGCTGGAAAAAGCCTGTGCGCTGGGACTGGATGCTTACGCCGTCACCGACCACTGCGAATGTAACCGCTGGTACTCAGCGGAGCATTACGCCGACGACCCCGTGTACCCGTACTACAGCTTCGGCGAGGATTTCGAGCGCTCAGTTACTGCCGTGAACGCCATGAAGGAGCAGTATGCGGGCAGGCTGAACCTTATCTGCGGCGTTGAGCTGGGACAGGCTACCCATGATTTTGATATTGCCGAGCGTGTGGTGTCCGACAGCCGCGTGGACTTTGTCATCGGCTCCATGCATCAGCTTCCCCGCACCGAGGATTTTGCGTTCCTTGATTATAATACGATGACAAAGGACGAAATGTTCTCCCTTGCGGAAAGATATTTTACCGAGATATACAAGCTATGCAAGTGGGGCAAGTTTGACGTGCTGGGACATCTTACCTATATGCTGCGCTACATAAAAATAAAGGGCGGCATCGACCTTGATATATCGCCCTTTGACGATATCATAGCCGAAAGCTTCCGCCAACTTATATATAAAGGTAAGGGTATCGAGATAAACACATCGGGCTACCGTCAGGGGTACGGAGATTCGTTCCCGTCGCTGAAATATGTGAAGCTGTTCCGCGATTTGGGCGGAGAGATAGTGACCGTAGGCTCGGACGCCCACATCGTTGAGGACTTGGGCGCAAATATCCGCGAGGGCATGGAGACCGCTCTTGAGGCGGGATTCACGCGGGTGTGCTGTTATAAAAACAGGCAGCCGCATTTTATGGAGATAGAGTAAAATGGAGAAACGTAAATGCGAATACTGCGGAACATACAAAAAGCCCTACTCGCTCTGCCCAAGCTGCGGACGTCCGCCGAAAGAATGGATACCCACGGATAGATGGGTCTGCGAATACTGCGGTCATACTGTGCAGAAAAACAACGCCGTCTGTCCCGTTTGCGGCAGGGGCACAAGACCGAGGAATATTTAACTAAACACCATTTAAAATATGGAAAAAATCAAGCCGACAATCTTGAAAAGCTTTAGCTTTTTTATATTGGATTTCGGCGCAGATTTTTTCCCGTTTTTTATTGGTGTTTAGTATTAATAATTTTATGATAAAGCAAAAAAATTATATTGTCAATACGGGCGGCATTTCTGACATAATATTGTAATATTTGTTTCCGATTTGATACCGAAATAATATTGCATTTTCAAAAATAATATGATAATATAAAATCATACCGAAATTACGACACAGGAGATGATCTGCATGAAAATACACAAGCTGACCTCACTGCTTTCCGCGGCGATAATGCTTGCCGCCTGCGGAAAGACCGCCGTTCCCGAGGAGGAGCTTATACTTGAAACCACCGCAGAGGAGACCGTTTCCGTGACTGCGGCGACGAAAAAAACCGTCAAGAAAACGGAGACGGACAAGCCCGAGACCGCCTCGGACGAGAACGATACCAAAGTAAACACGGCTTCCGACGGCGAATACCGCGCCGACCCGTTCGATTATGACGAGCTCCGCGCTCTCACCGCCGACGATGTCGCCACCGTGGACGGCTACTACTGCGACGAGGACGAAAACCTCTCCAGCTTTGTGTATCTTGATGACAAGGACATTATATCCCAGCTGCTTGACGCGTTCCGTCAGCTTGATGTACAGCGTGAGATAGGCGAAACGGAGTTCACATGGTTCAACGCCGACGTGGAAAAGGTCAACACCCTTACATTCCGTCTCAACAACAACGACCCCATTTCCATTACCTTTATGGTCGCCGAGGACGGCACAAAATGTATCGCGGCGGACAAATATGAGGTCATTGGCAACGATTATACCTACTTCCGCTCGGAGAATTTCTGCGATTATACCGCTCTTGCGGATAAAACGGCGGAGCTTTTCCGTCCCATAGCCGAGGAAAACTGCTCGGTATACAAGGAGTACGGCGTGGAAAACAACGCCCTTGCCGCGTCCTACTGCGACGATAACAGCGGCTCAAAGTACACGGCAGGCTGTCCTGCGGTGGTGTGCGCTCGGTTCGTTGCACTTGATACCGACAGGGACTACGAAACAGGCTTCGATTGCCGGCTTGAAAAAGAGAGCGGCGGTATATGGAAAAAGGTTGAGCCCATCGGCAATATAAAGCAGGCAAACTCCGGTATCGGTCATTTTTACAATATAAACGAAGAGGGCAGAAAGTTTGTCACCTTTGACCTTGCCTGCTATCCCCTGCTTGACGCGGGCAAGTATCGTATCGCAAAGCCTTTCGGTATCGAGGGGGAAAATGACCCCGACCGCTACACCGTATACTATGAGTTTGAAATGGTGGAGCGCAAAGCGGCGGATATCGGCGGCGATGTATACTGCGGCAAAAAGGAATATCCCGTCAACGCGCAGAGCATTGATATTACGCTGGACTATGACAGCGGTCTTTTCGCCACAAGCGATGTATACGACATCGAGCGCAAGGAGGGCGGCAAGTGGGTATCCGTGCGGACGGGGGACGTTCACACCAACTCCATCGGCGGCAGCTACGCTCTGTCCTTTGAAACGGAAAAGACCATCAGCGGCGGCGATTTTGACCTGTCCAAGACGGGCGATTACCGCGTCCGCGTGTCCGTGGGCGGCTTTGATGCCGACTCACTTTTCACCGAGGACTACGGCACAAAGTACGCATATTTTACCGTGACCGACAGCGCCGACATAGGCGATATAACCGTGGAATTGCAGAATAATGATATATGCGAGATAGACGAGGGCGTGCCCGTGACGGTAACAAACAAAGGCAGCATGACAGCCGCGCTGAAATCCGCGGAAATGACCGTGGGCGGCAAAAAGGTGGAGTGCGAAGTAAGGTCGTACAGCAATATATATCCCGACCGCGATGTAGATATAATAGTGCGCATCAATGATAAAATGCCGACGGGAAATGGCGAGCTTAAGCTGACATTCTCCGCCGAGGGCTGCAAGGACAAGACAGTCACGGTGAAATTCACCGTCCGCAAAGCCACCGAGGAGGAGAAAAACAGCGGCGTATTCGTTGAGACGGATAAAAAGTCCTACGCAAAAGGTGTGCAGGAGATAAAGGTCACAGTCACCAACAAGGAGCGCTACAAGCAGGATATAATAGTTTACCCTATATTCTGTACCATATCAAATGCGGACGATGAAGAAACCCTTATGGCTTGCTTTGACGCGGCTGAGTATACAATAAAATACGGCGAGAGCAAGACTCTCACCTTTAAAAATTACGGTGGAAATATAAAAGAATATTTCAAGGCTGCTTACAGCATATTAGGATATGATATCACCGATGAGGAGCTTAACGAGCTTGACGATCAGATGGAAGAGATACCGCCCGAGGATATGGAGATATATTCCATGAAAAAGGCGGGAAAATACACCGTTTCCGTGCCGTATATGACGGAAAGCGGCGACGACGATGAAATTACTGCCGAATTTGAGGTAAAATAATATACAATGGAGGAATTTACAATGGAAACTAACATTTCGGAAATGCTGGGACAGCTGCGTGACACCCTTTTCAAAAGCACGGCGGCAATGCTGGTATCGAGCATACTTTCCTTTATCCTTGCGCCGCGGCAGA
>JBJEQM010000443.1:0-3726 GCA_051881755.1 Oscillospiraceae bacterium | reverse complement strand
TTAGGAACGAACCCGCAGGCAGGCTTGCCGCCTGTCAAGGGTGAGTGACGACACTTTTCAAGCTTTGTACCGCCGAACTTGGCAGGATATTTTTGTGGATTGCTATAGTATTACATTTGAGGATAATCGTGCGCATAGAAGAGATACAAAAGAGAAAAAGCAACATGGTATAAAAACACCGTATGCGAAAATTGCCGCATACGGTGTTATTTATTTGGAGAGTTTCCATTTGGTATGCTTGATAGACTGTGCCCAGATAATAGCCGCCGCGCCCACAACAGCCATGCCGACCCCTGCGCGCCACAAAAGCGGCGATACAGCCGCAGACGCGCCGCGCAGTACCTCGCTTATCAGTCCCGAGCCTGCCGAGAACGGTCCTATCTGCATGGAGAAGAGAAATGTGAAAGCCAGCACCAGACCTCCGCAGAGCAAAGCCGCCGTGCCGCAGTACTGCGCCGTTTTTGTGCCGCTGCGCAGCAGCAGATACATCAGCGCGATTACCAGCACCGCCGCTCCAAGCTCCGCCATTATTACGGGTACGGACATAAACGCACGCACAAGGCGAATAAGCCTGCCGCTTTCTCCCATTTCAAGTCCGCTGACGGAAAGCTGCTCCAGAATCGCCGAGGAGCGCTCTATCTCCTCGCAGGCAAGAGCGATATCCGCCTCGGACAGAGGCTGTCCCGTGCCTGCGCTGATAATGGACAGGTTTTCTTTCAGTACGGACGTTATCTGTGCGGCGGTTATCTTTCCCGGCTGCACGCCGCTTCGGATATATTCGCCGTAGTCGGCGGCAATGTCCGTAAGGAACGGCTTCAGCGTGGAGCTTTCGTATATTTTGCGTATATTGCCGCTGTTGACACCCGAGCCTGCCGTCATGACCATGATAGCTTCTTCAAGCGTGGCGTCCTGCGGTATCTCATAGCCGTCGGTACTAAGGATATTCATTTCCGAAAAGGGTATATCAAGCAGATTTATGCTGTCAATGCCGCGGCGGATATTCTCCTTGTCCGTCAGAGCGCGTGCGGCGGAGGAAAATGTACCCAGTCCAAGAGCGGCAAACAGCAGCAGAGACAGCGCCGCCGCACCGACCTTTTTCAGCGCCCGTCCGCAGATGCCGTCCTTTCGTCTGATGGGTATCTCTATCATTTTATGCTTGTCCGCCGAGGAAGTCATGCTTATGTTGCGCACAAAACCGTTATCCTCTGCGGAAATCGTTATATTGCTGTTTGGCATCGACGGCTGATGTTCCGCCGTTGACACCTGCTCTGCCGATGACGGCTGTTCCGCAGGCATGGGCGGTATATCGTCAAAAACACCGCCGTTATTATCGGATACCGCTTCATTGTCCCCCGGTACAAGCTCTGTTCCGCAGCTTATACAGAATTTCAGGTGATTATTGTAGATCTTACTGCATTTTGGACATTTCATTGTAACGACCATTCCTTTCAAATTTCCTGATATTTACAATTATACAGTAATTTACAAATAATGTCAATAAAAATTATCCGACAAAATTCGCGGAATGGTGCTGAGTCAGACGGCAATATCACCGTCAGTTAAGCTGTGTGAAAGCGGAGTATATTTTCTGTGCATACTCGTCGGTGCTGACATTGGTGAAGTCGCCCACGGAGTATATTTCGGCAAGAGTGAAGTCGGAGCGAAGGATATAGAGGGTTTCCCGAGCTGTATCGGCGTATGCTTCGCTCGTTATGCGGGAGGAGGTGTCTATCTTGTCGGCATAGTCTGTCATTGTAAGAATGGCGTCGATATCGTCGTAGGTGTTCACAGGAGTTTTGTCCTGTATATTGTCAAGCTCCTCCAGCGCTTCAATAAAATCCAAGTCCGTCCGTATATCTTTATCGGAAAAGTCAAAGGCGTATTCGCAGCCGTATATATCAATGTATGTGCCGCAATGACGGCTTCCCTCGGCTTTTATCACGGCGATATTGCTGCGGTCACATGGCGCGGACGGTGAACAGGTCTGCGCAGGCATTTCGGGCGGCAATGTAAATGTCACCTCCACGGGACGGCTGCTGTATGAGCCGACCTCCGACGAGAACACTATCTCCGTTATCTCGGGTGTATATTCTCCTGCGCAGCCGCATAACAGCAGCGCCGTTAATATTATAAGTAATTTTTTCATATTGCGCCGTGCCTTTCCGTAAACTTTGCTTCTGTATATAAAACAATTCGGAAGGGCGATTTATTTCATTTGAGGTGAAAAATTTTGTAAAATTGTATGATTAGACAAAATTATTGGTAAAAAATGCGCATAGTGTACAATCAAGTGATTTGCCGTTGCTGTTGAATTTGGAGAGCGGTTATGGTATAATATAGAAAAAATAATATCAAGAGTGGTGAATATGATGAAAATATATTCCGTACCAAAGGTTGACAGGGCAGAAGCAGCAAAGAAAATGCTTCTGCATTGCTTATTTGCATTTTTGGCGCTTTCCGCTGCGGTAACGGCGCTTCTTATCAACATTTCCAAGGACTCGGAAATGAATAAAGATGCCGTAAGAAAAATAACCTCGGAAGCTACGGAAATGTGGGCTGTCATTACATTTATTGTTTTTGTGGCTGCAATAGTATATTTATCCGTAACGGGAGTTGCTCTTTCCCACAGGATAAGAAAGCAGTTTTCCAACCTGGTATATTACAAAAGCCAATTGTATCTTGTCTCTGCTTCTGTTCCTTGTGCGTCGGTAAATGCAGATAACCACGTATCAAGAATTATGAAAATACAGGATAAAGCGCTTGAAATTTTAAATGATGAGTATACGCTGACTCAAATCATAGAGAATAAAATCGTGTACGGCAATATCCGCGCTGTCAAGGTAACAAGCATAGAGAAAATAATAGAAAAAAAGTATGGCTTAGACGTTTATTTTGATAATTTTAAGATAAGGGTATCTAATAAGACCGATAATTTTGATGAACTGGCAGATATTCTGAAAGGTTACTTGATACAGTAAAAAATCCCGAAAACCGCATAATATCGTAATTTATTTGTAAATCCTATAATAACATTTAAAGAAATAAACGAGTTAATTTCATTTTTAAGAGCATTTAGTATCCGGACGGGAATGAGTGTAAGCGATACGGAAAACAGTCGGAATAAAAAGCTTCGGACGTCATCATTATGCGATGACGTCCGTTTTTATTTCATTGGAATTGTAACTTTAAATGAAATCTTTTCAAATGTAGAATGTATGGACTGCACAAAGACACCGAGCGTTTTTGCATTTATCAACCATTATATTATATCCCGAAGCACTCCTGCAATATCGCTGTCTGCCGCAATTTCCTCTTGCAGAAATTCGTCCTGTACTTTCAGAAAATTATCATCTATCGGCTTCGGCGGACGTATATTCACCAGACTTCGGAACAGGTCAAAACGGTCTGTTTTGTCCGACGATATCTGTATATTTTTGTACCGTGAATCTTCCGCAAGCAGATATTTAATAAGATATAATAATTTTTCATCGTTTGTCATTATGGATATTCCTTTCACGGAAAACACGCTATCTTTACTTGATTTTATGATAACACAGCTTTCCCGGTTTGTAAAGTAGGCACTTTTTTGTGGCATAGTTACCTCGAGGTAACATTTGCGCTGTTAATGGGAAAATCCCGATAAAAATTTGTCAAAGCTTTATTTATTTTGGATTGTACGAAGGGTATTGATATGATATAATAAAGAAAATTGAGCGGTTTTCTTAT
>JBJEQM010000442.1:0-3727 GCA_051881755.1 Oscillospiraceae bacterium | reverse complement strand
TGGTACATCGTCAGCTGCGTGACCGATGTAAATATACCAACAGTGGTGATCGCTGGCAGCTACCTTGCGGCTGCCATAATATGCTACTGTATCTACGCTCTCCGCGCGGCAAATGCGGGGGTAATAAACGGCATAACGGCGTTCTCATTCTCCACGGGCAGCCTTGTGACGGCGATATTTTGCGCGGTACTGGCGGCGGTGATCGGTCTTGGGGCGGCAGGACAGCTCAGCGCGTCGGACAAAATGACAAACCGTCTTATGCTTGCAATAATATGCGCCATGCTCTCCGCGGAACATTTTGTACTGTACTTCTGCGGCATAAAAAACAATAAGGTACTTGATGAGCAGAACAGCGAGGAGGACAAGGAATGAAAATATATGATAACAACAACTCTATATTCGATGATATTGAACTGGACGAAATGCAGAAAAACAAAAATTATGAGATAGGCTTCAAGCTTTACCGCAATTTCTTTTATGTTGTGATATTTATGGCGTACGGAATATTTGCGTTCAGTCGTGAGGTTATCCCAACGGTCATGAGCGGAGCATTATTTCTCACTGCGCTGGTATTTTTCATTATACACGCCGCAAAAACAGCAAAAGCAGGCGTAATGAACATCAAATTTGCCAAGGCATACAGCAAAGAATGGATAATGCCATTCTGGATAGCTTTGATAATAATTTGTGTGATATTTATAATATGTTTGGACAGTAACACCCGTGAATTTATGATGCTTACGGCAACATTAATATCCAATATAATAGTCAGTATATTTGCCAAGAAAAATATGCGCGTGCTGGCGGAGCAATTAAAGGAGGACGAAAACGATGAATGATAATACAAATATAGCAACAGGCACGATTTTTGACGAGATAGGCTACGACGAAATGCAGAAAGCGGAAAATCACGAGATAGGCTTTCGGCTGTTTCGGATAATGTTTTTCGTGGTGCTCATATTTGCTTTTGCGCTGGTCATGGTATGCGGAGGTACAGGGAACGTCGCGGGTATGATAGTATCCCTTGTGCTTACGGCGGTGGTCTACGGATTTTACATTTTATACGCCTATATGACCGCCAAAAAGGGCATAATGAATCCCAAGTTTGCAAAAACATGGTCGGCAAAATGGATAATCCCCGTTTATATCGTACTGATACTGGTATGGATATACAAAATATTCCGCATGGCAAACGGTGAACCCGACCTTTCCGATATTGCTTTATGCACCATGTGGCTCATAATTTTGATAGGCAGTATTTTGATGTCCCTGTGTGCAAGAAAAAATAACCGCGTGCTGAAAGCTCAGCTTGATGATACGGATTGATGATAATTTAACAAAAAACACTTGCAATTTGACGTATAATGAGGTATAATATTAGAGTATATTAAATATGGGATTTTTATCCCGCGAAAGGATGTTAATATTATGTCAAGACTCGTTTCCGCAAAAGAAATGCTGAACAAGGCTCGCGAGGGCAAGTATGCCGTAGGTCAGTTCAACATCAATAACCTTGAATGGACAAAGTCTATTCTTCTTACAGCACAGGAGCTCAAGTCCCCTGTTATCCTTGGTGTTTCCGAGGGCGCAGGCAAGTATATGTGCGGCTATAAAACAGTAGTTGGCATGGTTGAGGGCATGATGGAGGAGCTCAACATCACAGTTCCCGTTGCTCTTCACCTTGACCACGGCTCTTTCGAGGGCGCAAAGGCTTGTATCAAGGCAGGCTTCTCTTCCGTTATGTTTGACGGCTCACACTATCCTATCGAGGAAAACATCGCTAAGACGACCGCTCTGGTAAATGCCTGCGACGTACTTGGTCTCTCCCTTGAGGCTGAGGTTGGCTCCATCGGCGGCGAAGAGGACGGCGTTGTTGGTATGGGCGAGTGCGCAGACCCCAACGAGTGCAAGCAGATAGCTGACCTCGGCGTTACAATGCTTGCTGCAGGTATCGGCAATATCCACGGCAAGTACCCCGCAAACTGGGCAGGTCTTTCCTTTGAGACCCTTGCTGCGGTAAAGGAAAAGGTTGGCGATATGCCCCTGGTACTCCACGGCGGCACAGGTATTCCCGCTGACATGATAAAGAAGGCTATCTCTCTGGGCGTTGCTAAGATCAACGTAAACACAGAGTGCCAGATTGCATTCCAGGAAGCTACAAGAAAGTATATCGAAGAGGGCAAGGATCAGCAGGGCAAGGGCTTTGACCCCCGTAAGCTCCTCGCTCCCGGCGCAGAGGCTATCAAGGCTACTGTTAAGGAAAAGATGGAACTGTTCGGCTCTGTCGGCAAGGCTTGATTTTGAGTATACAGTATATAATTTTAGGGACTGTCCGTTTGGGCAGTCCATTTTGTTTTAATGGTAATGGAATATAATATAAAGACAAGACTGCCATTTCGGACAGTCTTGTCTTATATACCAAGCTTTCTCTTCAGGGGAGGAGAGAAAACCGGGCAATTATGGAGGATTATTAGGAAACTTCTTTTTGTATGATAATCACAGCATGACTTCCCATCTGTGAAAATCTTTTTTCAAACAGTGTTTTGTCATATGATGTAATACCTTTCAAAGGATCATTTATATATACTAAATTCTTGCTTTTGTCATATCCAACAAGCAAAACACAGTGCTCCCGAGCTGTCCAGACATACATAGTATTCGTGCCGGGTATAAGCCATTCGGAGCCTCTTACAGGCTCTTTCATATCGATCGTTGCCCATGCAATAACGGGACAATTTCTATCCAGCGCCGCATACAAATTATCATAACCGCAGCCGGTAATATTTCTTACTTCCCAGACAGATTTTTTATCATATTCCGCCAGATATTTTTCCGCCGCCTCAACAATAGGGTTGGAATAGCAGCCGTAAGCAAATGTGAAGCGCGGGTCTCCGACAAAGACCTTGTACGGGTCTGAAGCGCGGTATTCTCCCTTTGGCAGATATTTGTCCGCCAAAACAAGCTTGTCCGCCTTAAAACCTATATAATTGAGCAGCATTGTCAGCGAGGTTATTTCACAGCCTGTCGGAAGCTCGGGATTTTGCAGTATCATATCCGCCTTTATGTATTTTCTTTCTCCCGATTTCGCACCTGCAATATCAACTTCAAACTGCTGTGAAATATATTTTTTTCCCGTTGAAATTTCTCTTACATGTATTTTATAGTTACCGCCGCCAAGCTTGACCAAATTTATTGTCTGCTTCATCGGATAAACCTTTTGCCCGTTGTTCCAAACAAGCTCATATCTTTTGGCGGGGTCGTAATTATCAATAACGACCTTTATTATTCCGTCTTTGTAAATATCCTCGTCGCTTTTTATCAGGTGTATCTGTACGGCATAATTTTTCTTGTCATTTCCGACATATACAATATGTTTATCCGTAAGCGTTTCGACATCGCCGTTTTTCATTACACATATCTCGTAAAATTTGTTTTGGCAATTGGAGAGCATCAGAGATTTTCCGTTCATTTTGTAAAAATTACTTCCGCCGTTAAAGCTTACGGAATACTCTGCATTTTCGTCGTAATTCTCCACGGTGACATTTATTTTGCCGTTTGGCTTGTCATCTGTGCAGTTGGTTGTTTTAAAGGACAACTCAATATTTTTGTCTGTATTTTCCGCCGAAACATATAAAGCAAGTATATTATTTGATAATATAAGTATAATTATAACCAAGCATAGTTTTAAACTTTTTGTTATATTACACATACTCCAACACACCTTCAT
>JBJEQM010000441.1:0-3734 GCA_051881755.1 Oscillospiraceae bacterium | reverse complement strand
TTAAAAATGTGTACAAATTTTCTCCGAAAATTAAATCAAGCAAAATCTTGCATAAATGGATTTTGCGCAGATTTTTTGTCTGCACTTTTATTGGTTATCAGTATTTGAAAGGAGTGCGGCATTATGCCGAAAAATCAGGTACAAAGAATGATATTTGCGCTGCTTACGGTAATCGTAACGGTGCACGCCTACGTTTTTTACAGTCTTTACGTTGTAAACGGCGGCGCTATTATGGAGGCGGCGGAAGAGACAAGCGTCCTTGGCGCCATAAGAACACAGGGAGGAGTTTACATATTGGGCAGGGTGATGCCCATATGGGCGGTTGTGCTGATAGAGTTTGTCTTTGCGTATACGCTGGAGGTCTTGGTGGGAAGTCCCTGCTCGTTCAGGCTGGCGTCAAAGGTATTCGAGCCTGCCGGAACACACCCTGTCATGTTTGAAAGCGCCATAATTTGTGCTACGGTGGGTATAATGTGTCCTGCCATGAGCTTTATCGCGGCGTGGCTTTATTATCCGTATTACATGGGATTTAACCTGCTGACGCTGCTTGCAAACTGGCTGAAGCTTGTGTGCTTCAATTTTCCCTTTGCATTTTTCACCCAGATGTTCTTTATCCAGCCCCTTATAAGAAAGGTATTCGGCGCAATATTCTGCCGTAAAAAGGCGGCGTGATAAATAAAGGGCTGATGCATTATCCGCGAAGCGGACTTAAAGTTTCGTCCACCTTTTCAAAGGTGGCGGGAAAGTGCGGCACAAAGCAAACAAAGGCAGAATCGTGTAGGGGCGGATCCCATATCCGCCCTTGAAACAATATTCAATAAATAGGGGCTGTTGCAGGCACCGATTTTTAGGTATCCTGCAACAGCCCCGTTTTTTAATATTTAAGATTGTATTTTGAAATAAGAAACGTGCCGTCGGCGTTGAGGTTGATTACAAAGTCGCCGCTGTCGATATATTCCTTAAATTCACCCTCCTCGGTGAATTTTTCCTGCTTGGTGTGGTAGGTTATCTCGTTGCCGTTGATGTCCCAGCCTGTGATAAGGCGGTCGCCGAGGGTGAAGTCCATGCCGCCGTCGCCAACAATGGTATACAGAGCGCCGTCAATGTCGCGGTACTTCTGGGGCGCGTTCAGGAACATCTCGTTGACCAGCTTCTCGCTGAAATACTTACGGGTAAATTCCTTCAGCTTATCAAGGGTGGGGAAGCGTTCGTCTGCCACCTTGAAGAAATAGTCGTTGATGTCGGGATTGCTTACGGAGGGCATTTCGATGTAGTTTTCATAGTCCTCCACATTGAGACTGGTGGTGGTGAAATACTTTGCAATATCGTCCGCCACTGCCTCGGCGGCATAGCCGAAATACAGCGGGTCACTGTCAAAATCCACGGGCTGACGGTACTTGACCATGGTCATAGCGTCAGGGTCGAAGCAGTAGTTGTATATTGTCACCTGCGCGCTGCCGTCCTCGACAAATTCCACCTCGGGAGGCGGCATGAATATGCCCGCTTCGGTGTTGCGCAGAGAGAAATCGGCGCAGTAATCCATAACACTGCCTGCCGCGTTCATGATAATATCGTCGAAAGCGTTATCGGGACGGTCGGCATCGCTGTCGATGAGCGTTATCTCGGAAAGCTGTCCGTTGCTTACGGCGTAAAACTTTTTCACGCTGTAGGGATTGTCCTCATTATCAAAATTGTTAAGATAAAATGTAAATTCCAGTATATCGGGCAGTATCTTTTCCTTATATGAATTTTTCAGCACCTTACACACCGACGAGCCTTGCTCCTGCGAAAAGGGTATATTTAAAGCGTAGTCTCGGGGCGCGGTTATCTCAAAGGTGGAGAAGCCAAACTGGGAGTCCTCAAGAGTAAGCTCGAAAGCGTCCGAGGTGCTGTTTACGGCGACGGTTATCATGTACTTGTTTTCGCCGTCGGAATAGTCGAAGCTGTATGATGAAAATGGATCGGGGGTATAGGCGGTCTCGTCGTCGGCTAAAGAATATAAAAGCGCCGCTCTGCCGGCAGGAGCTCCGTCGTCCGTTTCGGTCGGGGAAGTCTCCGCTTGAATGGCGGTAACGTTTTCCTTGCCGCCGCTTGCCGAGCAGGCGCACAATGCCGCCGCAAGCAGACAAACAGCCGTCAGCTTCACGCTTCTTTTCATAGCAATATACCTCCTTTGCGCTTTACTGTATACATTATAACATTTTCTTCCGCAAAATACAATTACATTTCAGTTACAATTATATTTCTCTTGCGGCATATTCTGTAACCTATGCATTATTTTTGTACAAATTATGTAACTATTTTACTTTTTATACCAAATCACGGCTTTACATGAATTTAACATTGCCCCTCTTTTGCACTTTACATTACTTTTTTATTATATTAATTGTACCAAAAAGGTCAAAATCGAAATGAAATTCTAAGGAGATCGTTATTATGAACATGAAGAAAATCTTATCCGCTGCAATTGCAGGCGTTATCTGCGCAGGAATGTTTACAGGCTGTACGTCTTCCGGCAATTCCTCCGATAACACAAACAGCACTCAGGCAAACAACGCGTCAAGCGCAGAGACCGAACAGAAATCATCTTCCTCCAACTTTAAGGCAAGCTCCGATATCACCGTTATCTCCCGTGAGGACGGCTCCGGCACACGCGGCGCATTTATCGAGCTGTTCGGCGTTGAGCAGAAGAACGAAGCAGGCGACAAGGTGGACTGCACCGTTGAAACAGCCTCTATCACACAGAGCACAGGCGTTATGATGACCAGCGTTGAGCAGAATGAATACGCTATCGGCTACATATCCCTCGGTTCGCTTAATGATACCGTAAAGTCCGTTGATATCGACGGCGTTGAGGCTACCGTGGACAATATCAAGAGCGGCGATTACAAGATCGCACGTCCCTTTAACATTGCCACAGGCGCAGACCTCTCCGATGTTGCCTCCGACTTTATCGACTTTATCATGTCCGCAGACGGTCAGAAGGTAATTGATGACAACGGCTATATCACCGTTTCCGACGCTCCCGCATACAGCGGAACAAAGCAGAGCGGCAAGATCACTGTCGCAGGCTCCTCCTCCGTAACCCCCGTTATGGAAAAGCTCAAGGAAGCATACATTGCCGTTAATCCCGATGTTACGATCGAGATAAACCAGAGCGACTCCACCACGGGCATGAACAGCGTTATCGACGGTATATGCGACATCGGCATGGCGTCCCGTGATCTGAAGGACAGCGAGCTTGAAGCAGGCATTTCTCCCACAGTTATCGCCATGGACGGCATCACCGTTATCGTCAGCAACGATAACCCCGTTGAAAATCTCACCGCAGAGCAGGTAATGCAGGTATACACAGGCGAGATTACAACATGGGATTCCCTTGTTGGCTAAATCATGACCAAGGTAAAAGAAAAGGTAATGCACGTGGTCTTTCTGCTTGCCGCGTGCGTTTCCATACTTGCGGTAGCGCTCATCTGCGTTTTTCTCTTTGCCAACGGCATACCCGCCATCGGCAAGATAGGCGCGGGGGAGTTCCTTTTAGGCAGAAGTTGGAAGCCTTCCAATGATATATACGGCATATTCCCCATGATAATCGGCAGTATTTACGTTACGGCAGGAGCTATCGTCATCGGCGTGCCTATTGGTATAATGACGGCGGTGTTTATGTCGAAATTCTGTCCAAAGAGGCTGTACAGTATATTGAAGCCCGCAATTGAGCTTTTAGCAGGTATTCC
>JBJEQM010000440.1:0-3748 GCA_051881755.1 Oscillospiraceae bacterium | reverse complement strand
AATTGCGGCCATTTGTGTATATTGCCGCCTTGCCGAAAACAGGCATAATTAACAAAATATAATACTATATATAATAATTATATATATTATACAAGCAAACATTGTTAAGTCAAGATTAACAATTTATGAATTTTAATATTTATATTCAGGTGACGAAATCATGGTTAGGCAATTCGTACATAGCTTTATACCATATTTATACACATTTAATACCGTGACGAATATTGTATATGCTGTTTTGTGCATTATTATGGTGAGGGAAAAATAGGGGTGCCGCCCTTTATGACAGCACCCCTTATATTATTTTTTATATCAAAATTACTTAAGCTTCCAGATGTCGCGGGCGTAATCCTCAACAGCTCTGTCGGCGGAGAAGATACCTGCGCCTGCGATGTTGTGGAGGGACATTCTGTTCCACTTATCGCGGTTCTTGTAGCACTCGGAGATGTACTGCTGAGCGGACTGATATGCGTCGAAATCGGCAAGTACCATGTAGGGATCCTTGTACTTGAGGGAGTTTGCGACCTCCTCGAAGTTGCTGCCGTTGATGCCGGTGTACATCTTGTTGATAGCGCTTGAAATAACGTCGTTGTTGTTGAAGTAGTCCTCGGGACGGTAGCCCTGAGCCTGCTTAGCAAGCACCTCGTCTGCGGTCATGCCGAAGATGAAGATATTGTCGATGCCAACCTGATCCTTGATCTCGATGTTTGCGCCGTCAAGAGTACCCAATGTAAGAGCACCGTTAAGCATGAGCTTCATGTTGCCCGTACCGGAAGCCTCCTTGCCTGCGAGGGATATCTGCTCGGAAACCTCGGCGGCAGGCATAAGCAGCTCGGAAAGGCTTACGCGGTAATCCTCCAGGAAGTATACCTGAAGCTTCTTGCTTACCTCGGGATTCTTTCTTATCTCCTCGCCCAGAGCCCATATCATCTTGATTATCTGCTTTGCGAGGTAATATCCGGGAGCAGCCTTTGCTGCAAAGATGTATGTCTTGGGCACATAATCTGCATGAGGATTGTTCAGCAGGTACTGATACTCTGCGATAATATTGAGGACGTTAAGGTGCTGTCTCTTGTATTCGTGCAGACGCTTTACCTGTACGTCGAAGATGCCGTCCATATTAAGAGAAACGCCGAAGTTGGACTTTACATACTTTGCAAAGCGCTCCTTGTTCTCCTGCTTGATAGCCTCCAGACGGGAGAGCACCTCGCTGTCGTTCTCAAACTTGTTGAAGTTAGCCAGCTCGAAGGCGTTCTTCTTGAAGCCGTCGCCGATAGTGTCCTCCAGCAGCTTTGTAAGACCGGGGTTGGACTGGAGCAGCCATCTTCTGTATGCGATACCGTTTGTAACGTTCTTGAACTTGTAAGGTGTGTCGGCGTACTCGTTCTTGAAGATATCCTGCTTGATAATGTCGGAATGGAGCTTGGAAACGCCGTTTACGCTGTGTGAAGCGCATACGCAGAGCAGAGCCATGTGTATCTGGTTGTTCTGGATAATGGACATTCTTGTTACCTTGCTGCTGTCTCCGAGACGCTCCATAAGGTCTGCGCAGTAGCGGTTGTTTATCTCAACGATAATGGAGAAGATACGGGGGATTATCTGCTTAACAAGGTTCATATCCCACTTTTCCAGAGCTTCCGCAAGGACGGTGTGGTTAGTGTAAGCAAATGTATTTGTAACGATATGCCAAGCCTTTGCCCAGGAGTAGCCGCAGTCGTCCAGCAGGATACGCATAAGCTCGGGGATAGCCAGTGTGGGGTGAGTATCGTTGATGTGGATAGCAACCTTTTCGTGGAGGTTATCCAGTGTGCCGTAAATGCTCATGTGGCGGTCAACAATGTCGCCGATGGAGGCAGCGCACATGAAGTACTGCTGTCTCAGACGGAGGGACTTGCCCTCAAGGTGGTTATCGTTAGGATAGAGTACCTTGGAGATAGCCTGTGCAACGGTGTTCTGGGAGATAGCCTGGGCGTAATCGCCCTGATTGAACTTCTGCATATCAAAGGAGGGAGCCTTTGCCTGCCACAGACGGAGCACGGATACGCCCTTGCTGTCGTAGCCGGGAACGTACATATCATAAGGTACCGCGTAAACGGTGTTGTAATTCTTGTAGGAAATGTGGTGGTACTTGTCGTCCCAGTATTCGGTCAAGTCGCCGTCGAAGTGTACCTCGATGGTCTTATCCTGCTTGGGAACGAGCCAGCTTTCGCCGCCGGGCAGCCAGTTATCGGGAAGCTCTGTCTGCCAGCCGTCCTCGATCTTCTGCTTGAAGATACCGTACTCGTAGCAGATGGAGTAACCCATTGCAGGGTAGCCGTCCGTTGCGAGACCGTCCAGATAGCACGCCGCAAGACGTCCCAGACCGCCGTTGCCGAGACCTGCGTCAGGCTCGTAATCGTAGATACGGTCAAGGTTGATATCCCACTTTTTGAATATCTCCTCCACCATGTCGTTGATGCGCAGGTTAAAAAGGCTGGTTTTCAGGGAACGTCCCATAAGGAATTCCATGGAGAGGTAGTAAACCTCTTTTCTTCCCTCGGAGTGTACCTGATTGCGGAAGGTCCTTCTCTTTGCGCGGAGAAGCTCCACAACAACGGAGGAAAGCGCCGTGTAGATCTGCTTGTCGGAGGCGTCGATGGGAGTAACGTTAAATTCGGTCATAAGCTCGTCGCGGAGTCTTTCTTCAAAGTCTTCCATTGTAATAATGGGCATCATAATTCATCTCTCCTATATCAAAAATGGAATGGCGTAAGCCCAAGATATCGTATTAATATCCAACATATTCCGCCAAAAACGGTATAGCTATATAATAATTATATACTATATTTTTACTTATTACAATTGGAATAATAAACAAATTTAATCGTTTTCGCCGTTAAAGTATGTTGAATTATTTGTTTTTATTGTATAATATCCAAAGAAAGGTTGAGTAATACCATGTCGGAGCTGTCAAGGACAAGAGACAATTCGGCGCCGCCCGACATATCCTCGGGGATATCGAACCGAGCCGAGATACTGCCGCCCGAGGACAGCTTTCCGCAGGAGACCGCCTGCTCCGAGCCGTCGGGGAGGGACAGCTTTACGGAAAATTCCGCATTTGCCGCGGCGGCGGAGTGCTTCACGCTGCCCTTGACGGTGAGCGTCTCTCCCGCCTTTATCCGAGACACGGCATAATCGCCCGAATATGGAGTGATAAGACCGCTCCAGCCCTGTCTGCCGCTGTTGGACGGGTCGCTCATTTCCTGAGAGTATTTAGCCGTGCAGTCGGCAAAGCTGCCAAGATATGCGTATATTGTAGCCGCACAAGCGTGGTCTCCCGCTTCGGAGAATGTCCTTGCGGCGGAATAAAGGTCGCTGTTTGCTTTCATGGCATTGCTTGCATAGTCGCCCGCGTTGATATACATGGCGTAAGCCGCAAGATAGTTCTTTTCCGCAGCATACTGCTTTCCTACGGCGCGGAAAAGCTCGGGCAGCTGCATTTTGCTGTCCTTGTACGCTCCCAAAGCGGCAAGGGACATAACGTCCTGCTCGGTGAGAGTTCCGCTGTCGCGCTTGGCAAGGACGTCACGATAAGTGTACTCGTTCAGCGTGACTGATAAGGGCGTGTTATCGTAAGTTTTATCCCTGTACGGCTCCAGCAGGGCGATGGCTTCGCCGTATTCACCGCTCTCGGCGAATTTCGCCGCATATGATACAGCATATTTTACAAGAGCCTCCTCCGCCTCGGGGGAGGTAAGCTGCGCCTCGG
>JBJEQM010000439.1:0-15445 GCA_051881755.1 Oscillospiraceae bacterium | reverse complement strand
TTCGGCAGCTTCCTTGAGACGCTGCATAGCCATCTTGTCGCCTGTGAGGTCGATACCCTCTGCTTTCTTGAATTCGTCTACCATCCAGTTGATGACTCTCTGGTCGAAGTCGTCGCCGCCCAGGTGGTTGTTGCCTGCGGTAGCAAGTACCTGCTGAACGCCGTCGCCCATTTCGATTACGGATACATCGAATGTACCGCCGCCGAGGTCGTATACCATGATCTTCTGGTCTGCTTCCTTGTCGATACCGTAGGAAAGAGCAGCAGCGGTAGGCTCGTTGATGATTCTCTTTACGTTGAGACCCGCTATCTGACCTGCGTCCTTTGTAGCCTGTCTCTGAGCGTCTGTAAAGTATGCGGGAACTGTGATAACGGCTTCGGTAACTGTCTCGCCGAGATAAGCTTCGGCGTCGGACTTAAGCTTCTGGAGTATCATAGCGGATATCTGCTGAGGAGTGAAGTCCTTGCCGTCGATGGATACCTTGTAATCGGAGCCCATGTGTCTCTTGATGGAGGATATGGTTCTCTCGGCATTTGTAACAGCCTGTCTCTTTGCTACCTGACCGATGAGACGCTCGCCTGTCTTGGTGAAGCCTACAACGGACGGAGTTGTTCTTGCGCCCTCTGTGTTGGGGATAACTACGGCATTGCCGCCCTCCATAACTGCTACGCAGGAGTTTGTTGTACCTAAATCAATACCAATGATCTTTGACATAATGATCGATCCTTTCATTTCTTTATATTATATTAGTTGTTTGCTTGTTTTACGGATTTGCCACTACGACCATGGCGCATCTTATTACCTTGTCGCCCAGCTTATAGCCTTTCTGAAAAACCTGACATACGGTGTTTTCGCCGAAGTTTTCGTCCTCCACCTGATTGACCGCATGATGTACATTTGGGTCAAAGGGCTGACCCTGAGCTTCTATCTCGGTAACTCCCAGCTTGGTGAGAATTGCCGTGTACTGGTTGAATATCATCTCAACTCCCTTTTTGTAGTTCTCGTCGGAACATTCCGCCGCAAGAGCGCGCTCAAAATTATCGATGACCGAAAGCACCTCGGTTATGACGTTTGCCTTTGCGTCCGCAACGGCGTTCAGCCTGTCGTTTGTGGAACGTCTGCGGAAGTTGTCGTATTCGGCTGCCACGCGCAGATATTTGTCCTTTTCCGCCGCCAGCTGCTTTTCCAGCTCCGCGATCTTCTCCTGTTCGGGGGAGGTCTTTTTCTCCGCCGCATTATCGGCGTTCTCCGCTTCGGGAGCGGCTTCCGTTTCGGCGGTCTCTGTTTCTTGCGCCGCCTCGGGCTGTTCCTCTGCGGTATTGAGCTCCTCGTTTATTTCCTTATTATCCATTTTTTGCAGGACTCCTTTCATTCTCCGTCGTTTGGCGGAAGAGCCTTTATTTCAGGCTGTATATCCGCTTCGTCGTCGGAGATCATCTCTGTTATTCTTTCTGTCAGATATTCAACATAAGGGATTATCTTGGCGTAATTTATTCTCATGGGACCTATGACGCCCAGAGAACCTGCCGTTTTTCCTCCCTTTTTGATCTTTGACACTATCATGCTGGAATTTTCTATAACAAAATTTCCGTCCTCTCCGAACACTACCTGTAAGTCGCCGAAGCTGTCGTCAAGCAATTTCACAACCTCGTCCTTATGCTCGAAGAATTTCACTATCTGGGTTGAGTCGATGTCCTGTCTTGCCAGAAGATTTTTCTCGCCCGCAACGTGAACGTCGGTATCCTTGAAGCCCTCCGCAAGCTCGCATATGCCTTTGAGGAGCGGCGCCAGCGTTACCATGTAGGTGCCCATGGCGGCAACCAGCTTATCCATGGTCTCCTGCGAGAGACTGTCAACGGAAACGCCCTGTAAATTCTCCGCAAGATAGCTTGTGAAGAAATCCAGCTGCTCATGTGTAAGGTCAAACTCCAAACGGCACATTTTATTCTTTATATCGCCCGAGGAGGTGACCATCAGCAGGACGTACATTCTCTTTCCCGTGGGGATAACGTCCACCTTTGTTATAATGGAGAACTTCGGGGACACATTCTTAGCCACCGTGGCGCAGTGCGTAAGCTCTGCCAGCGCCTTGGACGCATTTTCTATGAGCGCGTCCGCCGTGGGCACTTCAACATCAAGGACTTCGTCAAGCATTTTTTTGTCCTCGTCGCTGAGCGCGTATTCCGGCATCAGGCGGTCGATGTATATTCTGTATCCGCTGTAGGTGGGTATTCTGCCTGCCGAGGTATGGGGCTGTTCGAGATAGCCAAGCTGTTCAAGCAGCGCCATATCGTTTCGTATGGTGGCGGGGGAGACCTTTATATCCGGCATAGCGGCAATGGCTCCCGAGCTTACCGGCTCGCCCGTTACGATATAACGGTTGATGACCGCAGCGAGTATTTTAAATTTTCTGTCGCCCGTCAACACTATCCCTCCGTTCCGCCCGACGGCAAAGGCTAAAAACGACTGCTGGCACTTTGACCTGCACTCTGTTAGCAGTCATTCTTTCTGAGTGCTAATTATATTATACACCCCCATTTTGATTTGTCAAGGGTTTTTCCGAAAAAACTTAAATATTTCACCTGTTTAACACTTTTCTTCCTGTAAAAAAGGCAAAAAGCACGTCCCGTTAAGCGATATTATACAAAAAACGCCGTCCCACCCACCTAATTCTTCACTGCTGCGGGCGGATATGGAATCCGCCCCTACGCATTTTGGCGGATATTTACCTGCTTTGACCTGTAAGCAGCGTAGGGGCGCACAGTGTGCGCCCGGAACGGTATGATCTGCTGCAAAAAATTGCAATCATCAGGCAAAACTAACCACTCAAAACTGTTCACTCTTCACTATTCATTATTCACTATTCACTATTCTCTATCCTCTATTTTCTAACCTCTATCAGCTCTATTCACTAAATATTATAAAAAAGCCCTTGTAAAAATCCTCGAAATAAGGTATAATAAATGTGTATGCACTGCAAAAGAAAGGATCGGTAATTGTTTTGAAAGAGAAAAAAGCTACTATAAGCCTGAACTTCAACCTGTTCAGCTATCTATACAGCAAAAGAGTGTACTTCTGGGCGTTTCTCATACCCGCCCTTGTGCTGCTGATAGCCTATATCATATTCGGCGTAAATCCGTGGGGACACGAATCCGTGCTTGTCCTCGACCTTAACGGACAGTACGTTTACTACTATGAAAATCTCCGCGACGCCTTTTACGGCAACGGCAGTCTGTTAAACTCATTCAGCCGCAACCTTTCGGGCGAGATAATAGGTATGTTCGCATATTACCTTGCCAGCCCCTTTTCTATAATAGTATTGCTTTTTCCCCGCGCGTACATCACCGAAGCTATATTGGTAATGCAGCTTTGCAAGGTAGGCTCGGCAAGCGTTGCCATGTGTCATTATCTGGGCAAGCACCGCGGACTTGCCAAGGGCTCCCTTATATTTTCTATAATATACGCTCTTATGGCATATATGGTGGTGCAGCTTATGGACCCCATGTGGCTGGACGGACTTATCCTCCTGCCCCTTATCTGCAAGGGCATTGAAAAGCTGGTGGACGAAAACAAGCTGCTCTACCTTATCATACCCATGACCCTTATGTTTATTGCAAACTTCTATATCGGCTGGATGATAGCAATTTTCTCCATACTGTATTTTCTTGCGTACTTTTTTGCCATCTCAAAGACCGAGTGCGGCTTTGTGCAGTTTATAGTAAAGGGCTCAAAATTTGCCGTCAGCGGCGTGCTTTCGGCGGCGTGCGCGGCATGGCTGCTTGTTCCGCTGTATTACTCCCTGTCGCTTGGCAAGTTTGAATTTACCGACCCCAGCTTTGCCATGAAGACCCAGTTCGATTTTATCGACTTCTTTGTAAATCTCCTGCCGAATGTGTACGACACCTGCCGTCCCGAGGGCTCGCCCGTTGTATACTGCGGCGTGCTGACCATAATCCTTGTGCCGCTGTACTTCCTCAACAACAATATCACCCTGCGGCAGAAGATAGGCTACGGCATACTTACCCTGTCCATAATCCTGTCCATGTATATGTCCACGGTGGACATTGTATGGCACGGCTTGCAGGTGCCCAACTGGCTGCCCTACAGATACTCCTTTATGTTCAGCTTCCTGCTTATCGTCATGGCGGCGCAGGCATTTGAGCGCGTCGAGGGCATAAGCTATAAGGAAATAGGGGTCATGTTCTTCCTGCTGGCGTTCTATGCGCTTTACGTCGATAAATTGGAAAGGGAAAGCGTTACCCTCCTTGCCACCGTATGGTTTACAGTATTTTTTGCCGCGGTATATGCCTTTACGCTGTATCTTTACAAGAAATTTTACGAGCAGAAGCCCGTCAATGTGGCGTTTATCTTTATTATAATAGTGGAGCTGCTCATCAGCTCAACATATACAATGTTCCAAATTGACGATGACGTTGTATACTCCAAGCGCACGTCCTACAACAGATATATCACCCTCGGCAGAAATACCGTGCAGAAAATATACGATATGGACGAGGATCCGTTCTACCGCATTGAATCCAACTATCACCGCACCGTAAACGACGCTATGGCGTTCGGCTCATACGGCGTATCACATTCCAGCTCCACCCTTAACTCGGGACCTATCGAGCTGCTGAACAAGCTTGGTTTCTCCTACGGCGGACATTATATAAAGTATAAAGGCTCCACCTATGTCACCGACGCAATACTCGGCATAAGATACGTTATGGAAAAAGGCGCTGCGCCCAAACCGCAGACCACCGACGATAACGGAGATATTATAGACGAAACCACCGCCACCGTGGCGACTAACAAGCATTATGATGACCTTGTGCTTGCCAACGGCGACAACACGGATATACTTTATGTCTACGAAAATCCCTACGCCCTGTCTCTCGGCTTTATGGCGGACAGCAGCATCGCCGACGTTGTCATTGAGGGAGATAACCCCTTTGAAAGCCAGAATAAGCTGCTGCAGGGTCTCACGGGAGACGACACGGAATATTTCGTCCGCATTGAGATAGACGATATCCTCACCGAAAACGCCAAGCCCTCCACATACGGCACTCACACAAAGTACGTTCCCAGAGTAGAGGGCGAGAACTCACATATCGAGCATATTTTCACCGCGCCTACCTCGGATATGATATATATGTATCTGCCATCAAACTACGAGCGCAAGGTAAACGTATGGCTCAATCACGACTTCCTTGATTATTACTTTGAGGGCGGCAACAAGGTGATACAGACCCTCGGCAGATTTGAGCCGGGTGAGGAAATATCCCTTATCACCACCATCACCGAGGAGAAAAACGAGGTGCTTTTTGCCGACAGATATTTCTATTATCTTGACGAGGCGGCATTCCAAGCGGCTGACGAAAAGCTGAAACAGCATCAGTGGGAGATAGATTCTTTCGAGGAAGACCACATTACGGGCAGCGTTACCGCCGACAAGGACGGCATACTGTTTACCTCCATTTCGTGGGAGCCCGGCTGGAAGATACTCGTTGACGGCGTTGAGACCGAGCCTGTGAAGATAGCGGACGCTCTCATCGGCATACCCGTTTCCAAGGGCACACACACCGTAGAGATGAAGTTCTTCCCCAAGGGAATGACTGTCGGTATCATTATCAGCGCGGCGGCTCTTATCGTTATCGTAATGATAGGCATTATGGAAAAGCGCCGCGAAAAGGTGCTGCTCAACAGACTTTATGAT
Source organism: Oscillospiraceae bacterium (assembly GCA_051881755.1). Lineage (GTDB taxonomy): Bacteria > Bacillota > Clostridia > Oscillospirales > Ruminococcaceae > UMGS363. The sequence goes on along the minus strand of JBJEQM010000439.1, from coordinate 9,729 downwards.
ATATAACGGAGGCTTATTATGAAATTGATGTTTGCTTCGGATATACACGGCTCGCTGCCCGCCTGCACAAAAATGCTGGTGCGGTTTGACGAGGAAAAGGCGGAGCGGCTCTTTCTGCTGGGAGACCTGCTTTATCACGGCCCCCGCAACGACCTCCCCGCGGGATACGCGCCCAAGGAGGTCATCAAGCTGCTTAACGGCAGAAAGGACAAGCTTTTCTGCGTCCGCGGCAACTGCGAAGCGGAGGTGGATCAGATGGTGCTGGAGTTCCCCGTTCTTGCGGAGTACGCCCTGCTGTTTCTGGAGGGCAGACAGATATTTGTCACCCACGGTCATGTGTACAATACAAAAAATCCGCCCCTTATCGGGACGGGAGACGTGCTTATCCACGGTCACACCCACATTCAGACGGTGGACACCTCCAACGCATTCACATACATCAACCCAGGCTCCGTATCTCTCCCCAAGGAGGGCAACGAGCCAAGCTACATGGTATACGAGGACGGCATTTTCCGCATAAAGACCCTTGACGGCGAAAAGGTACAGTTTGAATACAGCATAAAGGAATGATACTATGCACAAAAGGCTGCTTACATTGGCGGCGCTTGCGATTATACTGACCGCCTGCGGAAATACCGAACAGACGGCGGAGATAACGACATCTGCCGAGGAAACCACCACGGCGGAGAGCGTGACCGAGGTCACAACAACGGAAAGTATAACGGAAACCACCACGGCGTCAACCACCACCCAAAGCGTAACGGAGGAAACCGAGCCTGTTGCGTATGAGGAGGAGAAAATTCCTCTGCCCGAAAATTTCAGCCTTGCCGATTATATTGACAGCTTTGACGAGGCAGAGCCTATACAATACACCGTTGACACGTCGCGATATACATACGAATATAAAAAAACACCCGCCGCAGAGCAAGCCGCATTGGACGCGGTAAATGGGTCGGAATATCTTGAGCTGATAAACGCCGAGGCGCGGGATATGCTTGAATACAAGGACGGCGTTTACACCTGCCGCGAGGACAAATGGACGTTCCTCACCGATACATACATTGACTACATGGGCGAGGACTACAAAGTCGAGCCGCGGCTTTTGCAGACCCGCTCCGCCCATTTTGACGGCAAAAACAGGGAGTACATTTTCACCTACATTGTCCCGCTGCACTTTGATTTGCTGGAATGGAGCGGCACAACCGAGTTTGTTATTCCCGTTTATGTAAACAGCGACAACGAGGCATATATTCTTGATGCAGCTGCCGCGCAGACCCTATCCCTCCCCGATCTGCTGCATTATTCGGACGGTGTTGTCCACGCCGCCTTTACATGGGGACATACAGCCGGCACAACGGGCAGCGTAATATACAGCTTCAGCGACGGCAAGCCCAAGCTTGAATTTAACGGCTGCGGTCTGAAATATGATACCATGGGCACGGTTTTATTCAACGATATATCGGGCTTTTTGGGACACGGCAGCTTGTTTTTCCGCGACGGCATAAGGGACTGCTACTGCGGTGTAGACGGCGTGCCCGTTTCCGACCTGCTTGCGGAGATACTGCGTGATAATGCGGATATACCCGACTTTGACGAGGTGCGGGACGAGCTTGCCATATACGGCGGAACATATATTACATACGACATGGACACTGTCAAGGTGCAGGACGGCACATTCTGCGGCAGTGAGTACGGCGATATATTCCGCGAGGACTTTGAATATAATGATTATCAATACTGGCTCAATGTTGACTTGACCGAATAAAAATATGGCTGTTGTGAGGATATTCCCACAACAGCCTTTTGTTTGGTCATAGCGTTTATTTGCTTTATTTTGTGACTTTCTCCGCCGAGTACCTCGGCGTGATTTTCAAAGGCGCTTCGCTGTTTGAAAATCGAAAAACGCCGATTGCATTTTTGGGTCAAATTAGTCTGCTTTGGATTCTTTTGCCTGCGGACTGACTTTTTTTGTGCGAGCGGCGTTTATCTTATACTAAACACCATTTAAAATATGGAAAAAATCAAGCCGACAATCTTGCATATATTGGATTTCGGCGCAGATTTTTTCCCGTTTTTTATTGGTGTTTAGTATTATTGCCAATTAATAATTATTTGAATTTCAAATTTATTGTAGGGGCGCACAGCGTGCGCCCAATTTTTCTGCATTTGCGTTTGTTTGCCTCGTGCCGCTACTTTTCCGCCGCGCTTCGCGCGTTTCATGCTTCCCTGCGGTTATTATACATAAACATCGCAATTGCCACGGATATTATAATAATGTATCCGAATACGCTCATAATGTCGGGCACCTGCGAGAACAGGAAATAACCAAGTATGGCGGAAAAAATTATCTGCGAATAGTCAAACACCGACACTTCCTTTGCGGGAGCGTGAGCATACGCGGCGGTTATGGAGAACTGTCCGCCTGCCGCGGCAAGTCCCGTCAGCAGCAGCATACATACCTGATACGCCGTCATGGGCGCAAAGTTGAAGATAATGTACGGCAGCGTCGATATACATGAAAACAGCGAGAAAAACAGCACTATCACCGCGCTTTTCTCTCCGCGCCTGCCCAGCACGCTTACGCAGGTATACGCCGCGCCCGCGCCCATTCCGCCTAAAAATCCGATAATGGACGGGAACAGCTCCATATTGGAAAAGGTGGGCTTTATAATGAACAGGCTGCCGATAAACGCTGTTATGACCGCCCCTATCTGAAAGGGCGAGGTTTTATCCCGCAGGAATATAGCGGAGAATACCACCGCGAAAAAGGGCGACATCTTGTTCAGCATGGAAGCGTCCGCCAGCAGCAGATGGTCAACCGCGTAAAAATTGCACAGCATACCCGCCGTTCCGCAGAATGCTCGCAGGAAAAGGAATAGGCGGTTCTCTTTTTTGCAGGTAAATTTTATGCCGCTCCTTTTCAGTATCACAAAGGATATTATGGCTGCCACAAAGTTGCGGAAGAAGCTTTTCTGCACAAAGGGCAGGTCTCCCGACAGGCGTATACAGGCGTTCATCACCGTAAAGCAGAACGCCGAGCAGATTATAAACAGTATAGCTTTATTTTTATCTTTTATTTTTATCATAATACCTCGTGGTCAGGACCAGATCTTTCGCAGCAGCGCCCTTACCTTGTTCATATCTATTGGCTTGGACAGATGTCCGTTCATGCCGCAGTCGATGGATTTTTTCATATCCTCGTCAAAGGCATTGGCGCTCATGGCTATAATGGGAACGGTTTTCGCGTCGCGGCGGTCTGCCTGACGTATAAGCTTGGTCGCCTCGGCTCCGTCCATGACGGGCATTCTTATATCCATTAATATTGCGTCGTAATATCCCTCGGGTGAGGAGATGAACTTATCCGCGGCTATTTTACCGTTTTCAGCGGTGTCAACATTAAGCTTCTCCTTTTTCAGCAGGGTAACGGCTATCTCCGTATTAAGCTCGTCGTCCTCCGCAAGGAGTATGCGCTTGCTGCTGAAATCCACATCGGCAGCTATGCCGCTGTCAACGGGGATATCCTTGTCGGACGCAAGATGATAGGGCAGAGTAAAGTAAAACTCCGAGCCTTCGCCCACCTTGCTCTTTACCTCCAGCGTGCCGCCCATCATCTTTACAAGATTGCTGCTGATGGATAATCCCAGACCCGTGCCGCCGTAACGTCTGGCGGTGGCTGCCTCCGCCTGCTCGAAGGAGTTGAATATCCTGCCGAGGTTTTCCTCGCTTATGCCGATACCCGTATCGCGGACGGAGAATTTCACGCTGACAAGCTCGGACATAGCCGTGGCTTCTTCCTTGACGGTGACGGTTATTCCGCCCTTGGAGGTGAATTTCAGCGCGTTGCCGATTATATTTACAATGACCTGATTAAGCTTCAGCGGGTCGCCCATAACGTTGGGTTTTGTTATATTCTTGTCTATCTTGAGATATATTCCCTTTGCTTCAACTGGAGTGCGCATTATAGCGTCTATCTTTGCAATGGTATCCTCTAAGCTGAAGCATACTGTCTCCACGGTCATTTTGCCGCTTTCAATACGGGACATATCCAGTATATCATTGATGAGGGACAGCAGGTATTTTGAGGATACGTCTATCTTTTCCAGACAATCCCGTGTGGAGGGAGCAAGGTCCTTTTCGTCCAGAGCGATAGCCGTCATACCCATGATAGCGTTCATGGGCGTGCGTATCTCGTGTGACATTCTGGAGAGGAAGTCGCTCTTGGCGCGGCTCTCAATGGAGGTGCGGGACTTCAATATGTAAGCGCCCACTATCTTGGCGATCTCCTCCGCAACGGCACGATCGGCTTCTCCCGGACCGTTTTCATCTGCCGCAAACGCCATAAAGCCCGTCAGCAGCTCCTTGTCAAAAACAGGGAACAGACAAGTCTCCCCGCTGCCGCGGAAAGCGGTCACAAGCTCCATTATCGGGTTTGAGGACACATAAAAATCCTTATCCGCCTTTGCAAAGTCCTTGCCGCGGAAAAGGTCGGTGAGAATACCAAGCTCCGTTTTTTCAAGGTGAAGTGAGTCCTCGCTGACAGGCTCGGCGCCGAAATCAGACCACCTTACCTCCGCGCGGAGAGTAAGATAATCGTGATTTATCTCGAACCACGCTATCTTCCGCAGCTTCAGAATATGTCCCGCCTTACAGAAGATAAGGCGCATGGCGGCTTCAAGCTGCTTCATTTTTTCCAGCATATTTATGGCGTAGGACACAACGCTGTCGGTAACGGCAAAGCCGCTGTTAAGCTCCTCAACATAGGCATTGCGCTGTTCGCTGCGGTGCTTCATAAACGCCGCTCCCGCCTCAACATCGGAAAGAGTATCGTAATAATACACTATATTAGGATAATGCGGCATTACAGCAGCACATTCCGCCCTGACTGCGTTTAACACGGCGTCCTTGAGAGGGGTATGCGCCGCATTTTGTGATATGCCCACATGACAGGCTATCCGGCTGTCCTCCGCAGAATAAAAGCTGCCTATATAACTCAGCAGCGTTTCAAAATCGCTGTGTATATTTTCGTCGGAATACTTCGGGATATATATTGCAAATTCGCTGTAATTCATACGCCATATAATGTCGCCGCCTTGGGAATAATGCCTGATGGCTGTACCAAGCTCCTCGATAACGGCGTCGTAGCTGTACGCGCCGAAGCTGCCGATATAAAGGTCGGCAGCGGTCATGGATATAACGGCGATGCAATAGGGACTGTCAGCCTCCAGAACAGCTTTTTCCGCCAGCATCTCGCCGTAATCGCTTTTGTAGAAGCCGCTAATTTTGTCGCGGCGTTCGGCGTCGCGGCGCTTTTGTTCCTCGGCGACCTCCTCGGATATATCGGAAGAGCTTGCCACAACGCGGGCCAGCTTGCCGTCGCTGTCGTAGATGGGCTTGCTTCTGACAAGACACCAGCTGACATCTCCGTTTTTGCGGCGTATCCTCATTCTGATGTCGTTGAAGATCTCACCGTCGAGGAATTTCAGCATTTCGGGTATATCCTCATCGGGACACACCTTGCCTTCGATTATAAGAGAGCGGAAATTGCGGTAGCTGTGATGTCTGCCGTTCTCAAACTGAGTATCGCTGCGGTTGAAGTGGTATATTGTGAAAATATCCTCCCGACAATCGTATTCAAAGAGGAAATTGCGCGTTGTCTGCAAAGCGATAAGATACCGCTCGCGCTCCGCTTTAAGGTCTATGACTGCGCGGTTCCTTTCGGCGGTGAAGCGGTGCAGGGCGGAGGACAGCTCCGACAGCTCCTTTACAGGATAGCTTCTTTCGGGAGCGGCTTCCGATTCCGTAACGGCTTCCGCGTCGCTGCAAAGTCTGCCTATAGGAGCGGACAGCAGCTTGCTCAGAGCCACCGCAGCACAGATACCGAGCAGCATCGCACATACAAGCGCCGCCGTCATTCTGTTGGATATAGATTCGGATACGCCGAACAGACCGTCCTCGCTGATTATCGCCAGCACCGCCCATTTGGTACTGCTGAACGGAGATTCGGCGGTATACATACCGATATTGTCAACGGCGCAGTAAGCCTGTTCTCCTGCCACGGGAATACTTTTTATGGTATACAGCGAATTGTCCGAGCCGTATTTTTTCAGGTTTATAACGGTACCCTCGCTGATATTTTTCTCCACCGCAGCGCCAAACGCCGCCTGTACCTCGGCTTTTATGCCGGAGCCATCGGTCTTGCTGCAAGTCACCAAGGCAAAACCGCCGTTTCCGTCATTGGCAACAGCCTCCTCGGGGAAAATGGACAATATCCTGTCCTTGGCAACGCTTACGCCCATAACGCCGTAAACCTGTCCGTCGTATATAAGCGGCACAGAGTAGCACAGGTGAGTTTCGCCGTAATATTTGCTGTCGTTGCTCGGGGAGGTCACAGAGCACCAGTATCCGCAGTTTGAAGCGGAGCTGATATTATTGTGAGCGGCAATGACAGGCACAAAGAAGAAATCCATCTTGCCCTCGGTCTTTTGGCTGTATACAAAGCTGCTGCTCCATTTCATATCCAAAGGTATCTTGTATTTTGAGGATATGTCGCTGCAGCCCCGATCCAAGACTATATCGGAGTAATCCGCAGGGTTGGAAAGGGGGTCGGAGTCCTTGAAGAAAACGCCCGTATATTCGCTGTATTCCTCGGGAGAGGGCGCTTCGGCGCTGTTGCACAGCACAATAAACCCGCCGTTTACCGAGTTTGTGCGGAGCATAGTCAGCAGCTCGGCGGACATATTATCAATATAAGCGTCTTTCAGCCCGCTGTCGGAGAAAATGTCGGCAATATCCGCATTTTTTTCCTCCAGAAGCCCCTCCATGCATATACCTGCCTTTTCGACAGTGCCATCGATGGAGGACCATTTTTTCAGCATCTCCGTTTCAATAAATATCCTGCTTTTCTCCGCCTGCTTGACAAGGGTGTCCTCGGCGCCGCTGTCTACGGCTTTAAGCACCCCCGACATACGCATAAAAACGATAAAGATGATCGACTCCAATATAAATATGACTGCCAGCACCACTGCCGAAACGGTGCTCAGCTTTTTCTGTTCTATCTTCATAATGACTGCCTCTTTTAGTGTATAATATTTCAATTGTCTTGTACTTTACACTATATAAATACATTATAGCACATATTTCTAAATTTGGCAATAATTTTTTAAAATTTACACGAAAACGGCGCTCATTCCATATGAACGCCGTTTATTTTATACTAAACACCATTTAAAATATGGAAAAAATCAAGCCGACAATCTTGAAAAGCTTTAGCTTTTTTATATTGGATTTCGGCGCAGATTTTTTCCCGTTTTTTATTGGTGTTTAGTATTAGAGGTTTCCTTATGATAATATTATGTCAGTCCTGCCTGTATGGCTCGGCAAGGTGATATATTTTCATATCCACAAGAGCGTCGATGAGCGTACCATCTGCGGTATACTCCTCCGAGAATATCTTGCCGTCTATACGGATAGTATTAAGCAGAGCGGATTTATCATATGGTATAACAAATCTGCCGCGCTTTGCGGTCTCGGGAAGATTTCGCGCGATACATTCAAGCAGCTCGTCAAGACCCTGCTTCTTTTTCGCGGAGATAAGCACGGTTGAGCCGTCGCAGGGGATATTTGTGCCCTCGGGCAGCTTATCCGCCTTATTCAGCACGTTGACCTGAGGTATTCCCTCGCAGCCAAGCTCCTTCAGCAGCTCCGCAGTGACCTGCGACTGTTCGTAGCCGTCGTCGGCGCTTATATCAATGAGATTGATGATTATATCGGCGTCGGCGGCTTCTTCAAGGGTGCTTTTGAACGCCTCCACCAGATTATGGGGCAGGCGGCGGATAAGTCCTACCGTATCTATAAGCAGCAGGCTTCTGCCGTCGGGAAGAGCAAGGGCGCGGGAGGTCGTATCGAGAGTGGCGAAAAGCTTGTCCTCCGCAAGAACGCCTGCGTCGGTGAGGGCGTTCATCAGTGTGGACTTGCCAACATTGGTGTAGCCCACGATAGCGCCCGTGATGACGTTGTCCTTTTTGCGGCGGGAGCGGTGCAGCTCACGGCGGCGTTCAAGGTCTTTCAGCTCCGCTTCAAGGGTCTCTATCCTGCGGTGGATATGGCGCTTATCGGTCTCCAGCTTGGATTCTCCGGGACCGCGCGTGCCGATACCGCCGCCCAGACGGGACATTTCGATACCCTTTCCCGCAAGATGTGCAAGGCGGTACTTCTGCTGTGCAAGCTCCACCTGTATGCGTCCCTCCTTGGTAAGGGCGCGCTGTGCAAATATATCCAGTATGAGCGTGGTACGGTCGATGACCCGTATATCAAGGATACGCTCGATATTTTTGGTCTGATTGGCGGTAAGCTCATGGTCGAAGATAACAAGGTCGATGTCCAGAGCCTTTGCTTCCTCCGCCAGCTCCTCCAGACGTCCCGAGCCGATACAGGTGGCGCTGTCGTAGGTGGGACGCTTTTGTGTAACGGTGGCGGCGACCTCCACGCCTGCGGTCTTGGCAAGCTCCTCCAGCTCCGCCATTGAGCGCTCCGCGTCAAATTCGCCCGTGTCCGCGCTGACAAGTATAACTCTCGGACATTTTATTTTATTCTCGGTGATTTCCATATAAAGTTCCTTTCAAAGGCAGGTAATGTTTATAGTATATGCAAAAATAAGGGCATAAAAATAACCGTCCCGAATTTTACGGTATGACGGTTTATGGTCAAAACTGTTTACATTATATAGTATTGTTCGTGCTTTGTCAAGCATTTTGCGCCGTATTTAACGCATATGTTGACAATTTTCCTGCATTATGCTAAAATAACCTCGGAAAGAGCGCCATAAACGGCAGGACGGTACGCTCCCTTTACGAAAAAGGGGGGTGGTGTCAATGGAGTATGTTACATACGAAAGCTTATTCAATTTTGTCATAATGCTTTGTTCCGTTGCCACTCTTACTCTTTTGTTTGTCTCCATGTTTGGAAACAACAAGAAAAAGTAAGCATAAAAATAACCGTCCATACACTCGCAATGTCTGACGGTTATTTTTATATAATCTAAATCATTGGAGCAAGCCGTTCTGTCGGCGCTCTTTCCGTTTATATTATACAATAAGCTGTTTTATTTGTCAAGCAGTTTATCGGAACATTTAACGCATATGTTGACAATTTTCCTGCATTATGCTAAAATAACCTCGGAAAGAGCGCCATAAACGGCAGGACGGTACGCTCCTTTGCGAAAGGGGGCGGTAACAAATGGCATACGTTACTTATGGGGATATGTTCCTCTTTGTGTCTACGCTTTGCTCAGTTGTGTCCCTTACTTTATCATTAGTTATCTTTTTGGGCAACAAGAAAAAGTAAGCATAAAAATAACCGTCCACAAGTCCCAATTTGTTTGACGGTTATTTTTATTAATCTCAAATAATTCGGGAGCTGCCGTTCTGTCGGCGCTCTTTCCGTTTATATTATATAACATAACATCTTTTTTGTCAAGCATTTATGTCGGCACTTATATGTTTTTATTTTTTACCTGATTTTTTTATATATCTTACAATACAGTAATAAAATTATTTTGCAATATTCACAAAAAATCCATTGACGTATAGGGAGAGATATGGTAAAATAAGATTGTTATAAATTTAACAATATCCGTTATATTAATATGGAGGATGTAAATTATGGCTGAAGAAGTTAAAAAGACCGAGACCGCCGACATGATCAACGACCTTGTGGAAAAGGCGGACAAAG
>JBJEQM010000438.1:0-3765 GCA_051881755.1 Oscillospiraceae bacterium | reverse complement strand
TGCGCGAGGAGATAGGCGTGGAGCTTGCTTCCGAAAATGGCAGGCTTGTTTTTTCGCAGGTGATGGATATTGTGCTTGGGCAGAGGTCAAACAGTATACACGATGTTTGGCTGTTTGATTATGACGGAGATATTACCATTGAAAATGCAAGTACCAAGGAGGTCGAGCGCGCCGAATGGTTATCCGCGGACGAAATAAAGTCTCTGCTGGACAGCGGCAAAATGGTGGAAACTCTCAGGGTACCTTTTGAGAAAATAATAGGAGTATAACAAAAATGTCAGCCACGAAAGGGGCGACCCCTTTGTCATTTCGTTTACAGATAGCGAAATGAACAAAGTTTGTCGCTCGGTACCGTTAAAACTTCTTTATCGGTACTTTCCTAAATGTGACTGACTTTATTTTTTATTCCATAGCGTTTTTCAAAGACGAGGTAAATTCCCCGACTTTTTCTGCGGACTCTCTGCCAAACTCGGCAACGATTTTTACAATGGCGCTGCCTACGATAACACCGTCGCAGTAGGAGCTCATTTTTTTAGCCTGCTCGGGTGAGGATATGCCGAAGCCTATCATGGCAGGAATCTTGCAGCTCTTTTTTATCTCCCCGAAGAAGCTGTCGAAGTCGGTGTCGAAGCTGCTGCGTGTACCCGTTACGCCGTTGGACGATACGCAGTAGAGGAAGCCCTCGCAATCTGCTGTGATACGCTCGATACGCGCGTGGGAGGCGGGCGTTACCATGCTTATGGATATAATGCCGTTTGCCTTGGCGTAGGGAAGTATCTCGTCACGCTCCTCGTAGGGCAGGTCGGGAACGATTACTCCGTCAATGCCGTTTTCCTTGCACAATGCGAAGAATTTTTCCGTGCCGAAGCGGAATATTGTATTGACGTACATCATCAAAAGCAGGGGCTTATCCGTTTTGGTGCGAAGGCTTTTTACCATGGCGAATATGGTTGTAAGATTTGTATTGCCGTTTGAAAGCGCGCGCAGGCTTGCCGCCTGTATTGTCTTGCCCTCGGCGATCGGGTCGGAGAAGGGTACGCCTATCTCAACGATATCCGCGCCGTTGTCAAGCATGGTCAGCACTAATTTTTTGGTAGTTTCAAGGTCGGGGTCGCCTGCCGTTACAAAGGTTATAAGCGCCTTTTTGCCCTGTGCTTTAAGGGTAGAAAGGGTGGATTCTATTCTGTTCATGATAACACTCCTTACTGTTCAACAACGTTTGCGCCGCGGTATTTTGCGATGGAGTAAACGTCCTTGTCGCCGCGTCCCGATATTGTTATAACGATTATCTTGTCCTTATCCATGGTGGGAGCGATCTTCAGTGCCGCCGCTACCGCATGGGAGGATTCTATGGCAGGGATAATACCCTCTGTCTTGGAAAGATATTCAAATGCGCATACAGCTTCTTCATCGGTGATATCAACATATTCCGCGCGCTTGGTTTCCCACAGGTGAGCGTGCTCGGGACCGATGCCGGGATAATCAAGTCCTGCGGAAATGGAGTATACCTCATCTATCTGACCGTATTCATTCTGCAAAAATACCGACTTCATACCGTGGAAAATTCCCGTTGTACCCTTGGAAAGAGTTGCGGCGTGAAGCTTGGTATCAATACCCTTACCTGCCGCTTCCGCGCCGATAAGACGTACTTCCTTATCATCGATAAAATCATAGAAGCTGCCCATAGCGTTGGAGCCGCCGCCTACGCAGGCGATAACGCAGTCGGGGAGACGTCCCTCTTTTTCCAGAAGCTCCGCCTTTACCTCCTCGGAGATTATCTTCTGGAAATCGCGTACCATGGCAGGATAGGGGTGAGGTCCCATTACCGAGCCGATACAGTAAAATGTGGTGGAGATGTTGGTCGCCCAGTCGCGCATGGCTTCGTTGATAGCGTCTTTCAGCGTTGCCGTACCGTCGTGTACGGGTGTTACCGTTGCACCAAGCAGCTCCATGCGGTAAACGTTAAGTGACTGTCGCTTTACGTCCTCCGCGCCCATGTATACCTGACACTCCAGACCGAACAGCGCACAGGCTGTAGCCGTTGCAACGCCGTGCTGACCTGCGCCTGTCTCTGCGATGATACGCTTTTTGCCCATGCGCTTGGCAAGCAGTATCTGTCCGAGAACGTTGTTTATTTTGTGTGAGCCTGTGTGATTAAGGTCCTCACGTTTGAGGTATATCTTCGCGCCGCCGAGGTCTTTTGTCATTCTGTCCGCATAATAAAGCATTGAGGGACGTCCTGCATAATCGCGGTAATATTTTTTCAGCTCCGCAATAAATTCGGGGTCGTTTTTGTATTTTTCATAAGCGGCTTCAAGCTCCGAGACTGCGTTCATGACCGTCTCGGGAACGTACTGTCCGCCGTAAATTCCGTATCTTCCTTTGCTCACTGTAAGCACTCCTTTTTCACTATATTGTAAATTTCCCTTATCTTGTTTATATCCTTGCAGCCGTCGGTCTCGATACTGCTTGAAAGGTCGGCGCCGACGGGCGGCTTATCCTTTAATGTATCGAGTATATCCTTTATATTGGCGGCGCTGACACCGCCTGCAATATAATACGGCTTGGAAAAATCGGCGTTAAGTATGATCTGCAGGTCTGCCGTTTCTCCCGTGCCGCCGACGGACTTTGCGCTGAAACTGTCGATAAGCAGCTTATCGCATTCAAGCTTATCCGCCGACTCAATATCAGCCGTACATTTTGCGCGGACGGCTTTCCATATCTCGCAGCCGCATTTTGGGCGCAGCTTTGCTATATACTCCGCATTTTCGCTTCCGTGAAGCTGAATAACGTCAAGATATTCCGTATATTGCAGTATATTTTCGGGCGGCTCGTCAACGAAAACGCCCACGCGTCCGATGCTTTTATCAAGCTGTGATACCAGGCTTAAAAATGTATCGCGGTCAATGCTGCGCCGAAATCCGGGAGACAGGATAAATCCTGCATAATGGGGCGGATATTGGTTTATGTAGCTTATATCCTCCGGTCGGCGCATACCGCACAGCTTCAGCTTTATCATACGCCGTCCCTCAGCGCTTTCAGCGTGCCGCCGATATTTCCGCTGCGCATGAGAGTTTCTCCGATAAGCACAGCGTCCGCGCCGCAGGAGCGCACAAGCTTCATATCTTCATTATCCTTGATGCCGCTTTCCGACACTATGACCTTGCCCGACGGGACAAGCTTTGCCAGCCTTGCGGTCGTATTGAGGGTCACCTCAAAGGTTTTCAGATTGCGGTTGTTTATACCCACAATATTGAAGTCCGCCGCAAGAACGCGTTCAAGCTCCGATTCGTCGTGTACCTCCGCAAGGATATCCATTCCGAGGCTGTCGGCAATGTCCTTATACTCGCGCAGTTTGTCATCGTCAAGCACGGCAGCGATGAGCAGTATTGCGTCCGCGCCCATTACTCGCGCTTCATATACCTGATACGGGTCAATGATAAAATCCTTGCGAAGCATGGGGATATTGACCTTGCCGCGTATCTCTCTGAAATATGCCGAAGAGCCCATAAAGAAATGCTCTTCCGTAAGGCAGGATATTGCTTCTGCGCCGTTCTGCTCGTATTCCGCCGCTATCTTCATATAGTCGAAATTCGGCTGGATAAGTCCCTTGGAGGGTGAGGCCTTTTTTACCTCGGATATAACGGAAAGGGTATCCTTTTTCAGCGCCGCGCCGAAGCCGATACATTTTCTGTCTGTTGATAACGCCGCTTTTTTCACTTCCCCAAAGGGAATTTTTGACTTTTCACGTTCAAGCTGTATTTT
>JBJEQM010000437.1:0-3784 GCA_051881755.1 Oscillospiraceae bacterium | reverse complement strand
GGACAACCCATATTGGTTATCCGCCCTGAATATTTTTATTTTTTACTTATTGGCGTTCTTCTTTGCTTCAATATCAGCAAGAGCGTCTTTTCTGGAGAGATTTATTCTGCCCTGATTGTCGATCTCCATTACCTTTACGACAATTTCGTCGCCGATGGAAACAACGTCCTCTACCTTTTCAACTCTCTGCTTGTCAAGCTTGGAGATGTGTACAAGACCGTCCTTGCCGGGAGCGATCTCAACAAATGCGCCGAAGTTCATTATCCTTACGACCTTGCCCTTATAGATAGCACCAATCTCGGGATCGTTTGCGATTGTATTTACTATCTGCAGAGCCTTCTGTGCATTTTCAAGATCAACACCGCTGATAAATACATTACCGTCATCGTTGATATCGATCTTAACATTGCAGTCAGCGGATATCTTCTGGATAACCTTGCCGCCCTGGCCGATAACCTCGCGGATCTTGTCAACAGGTACCTTTGTCTGGAGCATCTTGGGAGCATACTTGCCGACTGTCGGACGAGGTGCGGGAATAGCCTTGAGCATTATCTCGTCAAGGATATAATCTCTTGCCTTGTGAGTCTTAGCAAACGCTTCCTTGATAATCTCGGGTGTGAGACCGTCGATCTTGATATCTACCTGAATAGCTGTGATACCCTTGTGAGTACCGCCAACCTTGAAGTCCATGTCGCCGAAGAAGTCCTCAAGACCCTGAATATCGACCATTGTCATAAAACTGCCGTCATCTCTTGTGATAAGACCGCAGGAAATACCTGCAACGGGAGCCTTGATGGGAACGCCTGCGTCCATAAGTGCAAGTGTGGAGCCGCAGATAGAGCCCTGCGATGTGGAGCCGTTGGAGGAAAGCACCTCGGAAACAAGACGGAGCGCATAAGGAAATTCCTCAACGGAAGGAATAACAGGCTCCAAAGCTCTCTCGGCAAGTGCACCGTGACCAATTTCGCGGCGTCCGGGACCTCTGGAGGGCTTTGTCTCGCCTACGGAGTAGGAGGGGAAATTATAGTGGTGCATATAGCGCTTTGTATCTTCCTCGTCCAGACCGTCGATTCTCTGAGCGTCGCTTACGGGACCCAGCGTTGCAACTGTCAGTACCTGCGTCTGACCTCTGGTGAACAGACCCGAACCGTGTACTCTGGGGAGAACGCCGACCTCGGCAGCAAGAGGACGTATCTCGTCGATTCCTCTGCCGTCAACACGCTTGCCCTCATACAGCCAGTTTCTTACTATCTTCTTCTGGAGCTTGTAAATGCACTCGTCGATCATAGCGATCTTTTCGGGATATATTTCATCAAATTTTGCATGGATAGCGTCCTTGATGGGGTTAAGTCTTTCCTCGCGGACATTCTTGTCGTTGGTATCAAGAGCGAACTTAACGTCCTCGGCAGCCATTTCCTCGATAGCGTCGAACATATCATGGTCAACTTCCATGGACTCAAATTCAAACTTTTTCTTGCCGATCTGCTGCTGAATGTCGCTGATGAAAGCAACCATCTTCTTTATTTCCTCGTGACCCTTGAGGATAGCGTCAAGCATCGTGTCATCGTCAACCTCATTAGCGCCCGCTTCGATCATAACGACCTTGTCCTTTGTACCTGCAACCGTAAGGTTAAGGTCGGACTTGCCGCGCTGTTCAAGGTTAGGATTAAGGACGATCTCGCCGTCAACAAGACCTACGCTGATGCCGCCGATAGGACCGTTCCAAGGAATATCGGAAATGGAGATAGCAATAGATGTTGCTATCATGCCGCAAATCTCGGGCGAGCAGTCGGGGTCAACCGCAAGAACGGTCATAACAACTGAAACGTCGTTTCTCATATCCTTGGGGAAAAGAGGTCTGATAGGTCTGTCAACAACTCTGGAAGTGAGGATAGACTTCTCAGAGGGCTTGCCCTCACGCTTCATAAACGAGCCGGGTATACGGCCTACGGAGTAAAGACGCTCCTCATAGTCAACGGACAGAGGGAAGAAATCAACACCCTCTCTGGGCTTGGGGCTTGCGGTAACGTTAGCCATAACGACTGTCTCGCCGTATCTTACCCAGCATGAGCCGTTGGAAAGCTCACAGGTCTTGCCTGTTTCAACCGTCAACTCTCTGCCTGCGTACATTGTTTTGAACACTCTGTAATTTTCAAACATAAAACTGCCTCCTGTTTATTTATGGATTTCGTCAGCAGTTTTAGCAATAAATCCTGTATATTCAGCCCGAATACACACGATTTAATGCTAAACAACTGCCTCCGATTAATGCACTAAAAGGCAGCGTAAAGGCAAACGCCTTTACTAACTGCCTCTGCAAAAACTTACTTACGAATACCGAGCTTTTCGATAGTTGCACGATATCTGTTGATGTCCTTCTTCATAAGGTAGTTGAGAAGGTTACGTCTGTGACCAACCATCTTAAGAAGACCTCTTCTGGAGTGGTGATCCTTCTGGTGGGTCTTAAGATGTTCGTTCAGGTCGTTGATCCTCTTTGTGAGGATAGCGATCTGTACCTCGGGAGAACCTGTATCGTTCTCGCTGAGTCTGTTAGCCTCGATAATAGCTGTCTTTTCGTCTTTCTGCATCATAATAAATACACCTCTTTATAAAATTTTCTCCGTGAACATAGAATACGGCAGGATAAATTCCCTAAAAGGGCGTGACCCGTAATCCAAGTAAGCGGAATAATCGTGTGCACCAAGCACAACAAAGTTATTATATCACAAAAAAAATCATTTGTAAAGGGTTTTTACGAAATTGTTTTATTTTTTTTCTTTCCGCCGGAACGCGCAGCGCCCGAGGAATGATTTTTCGGCTTGGATTTGGATTTTCCCGACTCAATGGGAGCCTCCTCGCCGCCCTTGTCCACAAATACCGCGTCTTCTTCGTTCAGCGGCTTCAGGTAGCTGTACTCGGGATTTTCCTCACCGCGTTCTTCGTAGTAAGGATTGATAACATACTTCTGTATCTGCGGATATGAGTTGAACATTATCAGGAAACCGAGGAATGATATGGGCCAGATCGGTATCAGTATCAGCGTTGTGACATGAAGCAGCGCCGAAATAATAATAACAAAAACCACAAGCGCTGCGAGCAGCAGCGTGATAATATTCTTTTTTAGAGCAACACAGGTAAGGTAAAAGGAATTTTTTATTATATTGGCAAAGCCGAGATCCGTAGCCACTACCATTGGCATAATATAAAAATTCATCATCAGCAAGGTCATGGCAAAGCTTACGGAAATTACGCACAGCACGATATAAACCGTACCGCCCGATTCGGCATTCCTTGCCATTTCGGGATAGACTTTCAGCGCCGCCATAGCCGAGACTGTAAACAGTATATCAAGCAGTCCGACAGGTATCGACTTTTTCAAATTCTGAGAAAAGCCCTTCCAGAAATCGTGAAAGATAAACGAGTTCTTTTCAAGGACAAAATTTCTCAGCACCTTTGTCATTCCCGCCAGCGCAGGACCTATGGTCACAACGGGCAGACAGAACAGAAAGGTTATAAAGTTAAGTTGGATAAGCTTCCAGAATTTGCGGAAATATAATTCCCAGAATGCAAAAAATGCTTTTTTCTTGGGGGCATTTTTTGCAACGCCCGAACCTGCCTTTTCATAATCGAACATACCGAATAATGCCAAATTTACACAGCTCCTTTAATTTTCGCCGACAAGCTCCCCATTCGGCTCACTTGATTTTACGTTCCCTGAAGTCTTGTCCATAATCCCGCAAATATAAACGTGAGCACGCCGTCCGCCGCCGATGCAACAGCCAGC
>JBJEQM010000436.1:0-3792 GCA_051881755.1 Oscillospiraceae bacterium | reverse complement strand
CGCTCATACAAAGCTGAAGCTTAAATACGGCACGGCAGAGGTGCTTGGGCTGATGTTCCGTCAGGCGACCGCCGAGTTCACATACAAAAAGGGCGATACTTTGGACGTTCTCGCCTGCGCGGAGATAAACCGCTTTAACGGACGCACTTCGGTCAACCTGCGCATTGAGGATCTGCGGCTGACGGGTATCTCACAGCAGAAATATTTTGCGGCGCGTGAAGCATACGAAAGCTACCGCCGCGGAGAATCTCCCGACAAGCGTCTTGCGTCACGCATCATACCGCGCCGCGGAGATCTTGCCGCCGTATACCGTGCGCTGCCGCAGGACGGCTCTCCCGTTTCCTACGACCTGCTCTTCGGACGGCTTAAGGATACGGACATGAGCTGCTGCATGATGAGGGCGGCGATCGATATATTCTGCGAGCTTGGTCTTGCGGCTCAGGATATTCTTATGGGCAATGTAAAAATTATCAAGGGCGCGCCCAAGGCGGATATAGAAAAATCTGAAACGCTGAAAAAGCTCAGGGAAGCGTTTACATAATATCATCGGAGGGAGGCATATTCCGCAGGGGGAATATGGAAGCTTATGGTAAACAAAACAGAGACCGTATATACTATTGATACTATAATACAGAAAATTCTTGACGATGAAAAGCAGTATGACCTTAGCAAGATAATATCATCATATGAGTTTGCCGCAAAAGCGCACGCCAATCAGTTCCGCTCCTCGGGAGAGCCGTATATCACCCATCCTCTTGCCGTGGCGTACATTCTCCTTGAGCTTGGCATGGACACGGACACTATCTGCGCCGCTATGCTCCACGATGTTGTGGAGGACACGGACACCACCCTTGAGGAGATACGCAAGCTTTTCGGTCAGGACGTTGCCATTCTCGTTGACGGCGTTACAAAGCTGGGCAAGATACCCCTTTTTACAAAGGAGGAGCAGCAGGCGGAGAACGTCCGCAAGATACTCCTTGCCATGTCGCAGGATATACGCGTCATCATTATAAAGCTCTGCGACCGTCTGCACAATATGCGCACGCTGCATTACCGTCCTGCGGCAAAGCAGCGCAACACCGCGCTGGAGACCATGAATATCTACGCGCCTATCGCGCACCGTCTCGGTATGCGCGCCATAAAGGACGAGATAGAGGACCTTGCTTTCCGCTATCTTGACCCGTTCGCATACAGCGAGATAGAGCAGATGCTGCAAAAGCGCAGCGACGAGCGCGAGGCGTTCATCGAATCCATCAAGAAGCAGATAGCCGAGCGCTTCAAGACGGCGGGCTTCGAGCATGAGCCTCAGATAGACGGACGCGTAAAGTCCGTATACGGCATATACAAAAAGGCGTTCATGCAGGGCAAGAGCTTTGATGAGATTTATGATAAATACGCGGTGCGAATTATAGTAGACACGGTAAACGAGTGTTACAATTCACTGGGTATCATACACGATATGTTCCGACCTATCCCCAACCGTTTCAAGGATTATATTGCTACTCCTAAGGCGAATATGTATCAGTCGCTTCATACCACAGTCATCGGCAGAGAGGGCATACCTTTCGAGGTACAGATAAGAACGTGGGATATGCACCACACAGCCGAATACGGTATCGCGGCGCACTGGAAATACAAGGAGGGCATCAGCGGCAGAGACAAGCTGGAAAACAGGCTTGCATGGATAAGGCAGATAATCGAGGCTCAGCAGGAGACGGACGATGTTGAAGAGATAGTCCGCACCATAAAGAGCGACCTTGCTCCCGAGGAGACCTTCGCTTTCACCCCCAAGGGCGACATCATCTCCCTGCCTGCGGGCGCGACCATAATCGACTTCGCCTACGCTATACACACGCAGGTAGGCAACAAGATGAAGGGCGCAAAGGTGGACGGCAAGCTGGTCTCCCTTGACTACAAGCTTTCCACGGGCGAGATAGTGGAAATACTCACCTCCAACGACCCCAATCACGGTCCCAACAGGGCGTGGCTGGACATATGCAAGACCAACGAAGCAAAGTCCAAGATACGCTCATGGTTCAAAAAGGAGCGCCGCGAGGAAAACATCGAACAGGGCAAGGCTGAGCTTGAAAAGGAGTTCAAGCGCAACTTTATCCGCGTTACCGACGAGCAGCTGCCAATGCTCCTTGCGGACGACATGAAGCGGCATAACTGCACTAATATCGACGATTTCTACGCCGCTATCGGTTACGGCGGAGTTATCCTCTCCCGTATCATGCAGAGGATAAAGGAGCGCTATCAGAAATATTTCGCCGAGCCGGAAACTCCCGAGACAAAGGCTCCCACTGCGGCTCGAAGCAGCACATCGGGCGTTATTGTGGAGGGCGAGAACAACATACTGGTTAAGTTTGCGCAGTGCTGCAATCCCCTCCCCGGAGACGACATTGTAGGCTTTATCACACGCGGTCACGGCGTTTCCGTCCACAAAAAGGACTGCGAAAACTATGTAAACGCCATGAAGAACAACACCGAGCCCGAGCGGTGGGTCAATGTTATATGGGCGGCAAGCGCAAAGTCAAGCTCCTCCCCTATTTTCAAGGTAACTCTGGACATCGTGTCCAAGGAAAATATACAGATAATCGCGGACATTTCCAAGGTCATGGCGGATATGCACATTCCCATGACGGACATTTCCCTGCGTATGCTGAAAAACGGCAACGCCAATGTACTGGTAACTATCAGCACTGCGGGCGTTTCGCAGCTTAACAATATAATCGCAAAGCTGAAAAAGCTGCCCGACGTTCTGAGCGTTGACAGAACAGGCAAATAAGGAGATACTGTATGAAGATAATGAAAATGCCCTCAATGGGTATGTTTGCGGTAAACTGCTATATGGTGGTGTCCGACGCGGGAAATGCGGCGCTTATCGACGCTCCCTGCGGCGGCGAGGCAATACTGCACGCCATTGAGGAAAGCGGCGCTAAGCTGCAAAAGATACTGCTTACCCACGGTCACTGCGACCACATTGAAAGTCTGGCGCTTATCGCGGAAAAGACGGGCGCACAGGTCTATATTCACTCTGCGGACGAGGCAAAGCTCCATGACGACTATCTTAATCTGTCGGAATATTTCGCCGATTATTATGACGCGCCCGTAACACATTACCGCGGCGCTAACACGGTCTCCGACGGTGATATCATCACTCTGGACGAGGTATCTATCCGCGTTATGCACACTCCGGGACATTCAAGCGGCTCGGTCTGCTATATCACTGACGAGGTAATGTTCAGCGGCGATACGCTGTTCAAGATGTCTGTCGGCAGGACGGATATGCCCGACGGAGATCAGTCGGCGCTGATGAAATCGCTGAAAAAACTGGACGATATGACGGAGGACTACGCGCTCCTCCCCGGTCACGGCGAGGCTTCCTCACTGTTTGAAGAAAAGCGCAGTAATCCCTACATGAAAGGCTTTGGCTATGACGATATGTTTTAAGGGCAACAGCTGCAAATACGAAATAGAGGCGGTAATGAAGCTGTTCCTGCCTTTGGAGACCTTTGAGTTTCTCTTTGACGCGGACGCTACCGAGGGTGACAATGCGGTAATATCAAAGGAAAACACGGTCGACGGATTTCATCTTGTATGCGATGTGACCTACGGTGGAAAGCACATTGTAAAAAGCGCTGATACTGCGGACGAGGGCGGCTGTGAGCTTATACTTTGTCAGCTGCTATACAAAATAATGAGCGGGATAACGGGAATTGTACCCGAGTGGGGCTGTCTGACAGGAATACGTCCCGTGAAAAAGGTGAATACTCTGCTTGACGAGGGATA
>JBJEQM010000435.1:0-3823 GCA_051881755.1 Oscillospiraceae bacterium | reverse complement strand
CGCACGGAATTTACCGAGGATTACTCGCAGTACGGCGATACTTTCAATGCGGATTGGGGTATTGATACCGAGAAGATACTCTCGCCCATAACGATGCCCTCGGAGGAAACGCTGATGAAGGCGCTCAATCTGTATCAGACCGCGTTTCGCAAGCCGTCTCTGAACATATACTGTCTTGATTATTCGGGCAGCATGAGCGGCGAGGGAAATCTGCAGCTCGTAGAGGCTATGGAACAGCTGCTCATACGCGAATACGCCGAGAAAAATTTACTTCAGGCGGCGGAGGACGAGGTGAATATCATAGTCACATTCGACGGAGATGTGCGCTCGATATATACCGCCGAGGGTGCCGATGACGCGGCGCTTGAAGAGCTTTTCCTCAGCATTGCAGCCGAAGAGCCGGGCGGCGGCACTGATATGTATACCGCAGCGGCAGAGGGAATAAAATACGCCGTGCAGAATTACGATATATCGGACTATTGTCCTGCCGTGATAATTATGTCGGACGGCGCTTCCGGAACGGACAGCCGCGAGGATTTTATCGCCGAATATGATTCCTGCGGATATGATATCCCTGTGTTCTCCATAATGTTCGGCGAAGCGAAGGACAGTCAGCTTAACGAGCTTGCGGAGCTCACTAACGCAAGAGTATTCGACGGACGCACAGACCTTACGGGAGCGTTCCGCAGCGTGAAAGGATATAATTAAGGTGAAAAATGATTTTCGTCAGAATATTGCAGCTATAATTTCCGCGGCGGCGGCAGGAGCTGTGTTCGTAATACTGCTTTTCATGCTTGAATGGTCTGTTTTTATTGATATACCTGTTGCGGTTGGGACATACGCAGGCTTATATCTTATCACCAAGCCCAAACGCAGGATAGGAAATACGGATATCGATTTTATCGAAAACGGCGCCGAACTGGAGCAGAAGCTTCTTGAAGCCCGCGAAGATTATGACAGCATAAAACGGTCTATCGTAAAAATAGGCGATGTTCAGGTGAAAAACGAAGCGGAAAAGCTTGCGGAGACCTCGGCGGCAATAATTGAATATTTGGAGCAGAATCCATTGAAAATACGTCAGGCAAGGCAGTTTATAGACTATTATCAGGATTCGGCTTCAAAGCTGCTTTCAAGGTATATCGGTCTGCAGGACGCCAATATCGAGACGGCGGAGATAATTCAGCTGAAAAAAGATACACGCAGCGCTCTTGTAACATTAAACAAGGCGTTCAGCGGTCAGTTTGAAAAGCTTATGCGGGGCGAGCTGACCGATATGCAGGCGGAGATAGAGCTTTTGGAGCAGACGGTGAAAATGGAGATGGACAAATGAAAGCGAAACTTATCGGTGTTATTGTTTTAGTTGTCGTAATAATATGTGCGGCGGGGTATTATTTTTACAGCAAATCCGCTGATGTCACCGTAATTAACGGGTATCTGGGCGGCGAAAAGATAGGCATTATGGAGGATGAGCAGATAGCCGATATCCTTGCCAAAAAGTATCATATCGCCTTTGAGTATTCACGCGCGGGGTCGCTGGATATGGTCACGGCTGACCAGTCGGGCAGGGATTATCTTTTTCCCTCCAGCAGGACGGCTCTGGAATATTACAAGGAGCAGCACGGAGAGCCTGTTTCCGATGAGATCATATTTAATACGCCAATTGTGCTTTATTCACACAAAGCCGTTGCCGAAGCTTTTATGACCGATGGTACGATCACCCTGTCGGAGGGCGTTTATTACGCGGATATGCAAAAGCTGACGGATAAAATAACGGGCGGCGTAACATGGGCGGAGGCAGGTCTGCCCGAGCTTTACGGTAATGTTTCGGTGGACACCACCGACCCTTTGCGCTCAAATTCGGGCAATATGTTTGCGGCGCTGCTTGCAAATGTGCTGTGCGGCGGAAAAACTGCGGACGAGGAAAGCGTAAGGGAGATAATGCCGCAGCTTAAAGAGATATTTGCCAACCTCGGATATATGGAAACCTCGTCCTCTGACCTGTTCAATCAGTTTATCCGTACAGGTATCGGCGCAAAGCCCATAATTGCAGGCTACGAAAATCAGCTGCTTGAATATGCGGCGGAAAATCCCGAGCAATATGCAAAGATCGCGGAGGATATCGTCATAATATACCCTACCCCCACAATATGGTCCACACATATTTATATTGCGCTGGACGAAACGGGAAAGCAGGGTGCGGAGGCTCTCTGCGATGAAAAAATACAGCAGCTTGCATGGGAAAAGCACGGCTTCCGCACAAGCGGCTGTGATATATCGTCGGAGGGCGGAGAAGTAAATGTAACGGGTATTGCGCCCGAGCTTAATGCGGTCATGAATATGCCCGATTACAAAGTAATGAAGATAATAATGGAAGAACTGGAGGACTGAATTATGTCGGAGATAAGCTTAGCAACGTTATCAAAATCAAAAAATATCACCGTGGCGGAGGATACTTCCCTTTTGCTGCAAAGTGAAAATACCCAACCGGATTTTACTCCCGAGGAAAAAGCGAAAATTGCCGAAATAAAAGACAGCATCGATCTTACGGATTCCAAGACAACGGTGCAGTACGGCATAGGCGCTCAGCGCAGGCTGACGGAATTTACCGATTCCATACTTGACAACGTCCGCTCAAAGGACGGCGGTCAGGTGGGCGATCTGCTTTCAAGTCTTGTGGTGGAGGTAAACAGTCTTGACCCGTCGTCTTTGACCAACGACAGCGGGATATTGTCAAAGCTGCCGGGGGTAAAAAACGCGGTAAAGAGCCTGAAAAAGCTTGCGGAGCGATACAGCAAGGCTGAGGTGCAGATAGACAAGATCGAAGCCGCTCTTGAAAAAGCAAGAATGGATATGCTAAAGGACATCAGCGTTTTTGATATAATGTACAAGCAGAATCTTGACTGCTTCCGCGAGCTTGGACTGTATATTCAGGCAGGCAAAGAGCGTATTGAGGAGATACGCACGGAGACTATTCCCAAGCTGAGAGCCGACGCACAGGCAAGCGGCGACCCTATGGACGCGCAGCTTGTCCGCGATTTCGAGGACGATGTGGACAGGTTTGAAAAGAAGGTATACGACCTTGAACTGAGCCGTACTATAGCCGTGCAGACTGCGCCGCAGATAAAAATGATACAAAATAACGACCGTGTTCTGGTAGACAAAATACAAACCGCTGTGCTGAATACTATCCCCATCTGGAAGAGCCAGTTCGTTATTGCAGTTGGTCTTAACAGTCAGCAGAGAGTGCTTAAAATGCAGCGCGAAATAACGGATACCACCAACAGTATGCTGCTGAAAAACTCCGAGCTGCTGAAAACAAACACGGTGGAGACTGCAAAGGAATCCAACCGCGGAATAGTTGAAATTGAAACTCTTCAAAAAGTAAATCAAAACCTTATCAGTACCATTGAGGAAACCATTCAGATACAGAAAGAAGGCAGGCAGCAGCGTGCGGAAGCCGAAAAGGCTTTGGGTCAGATAGAAGAAAATCTGAAAAATAAGCTTGTACAAATAATGGATAAATGATACACGATCACCAACATAGGAAAAGGGGCTGTTGCAGCGCACGCTGCAGCAGTTCCTTTTCAATATAAAGCCGACGATAAAGCATAAATAGTAGCTGCACTCAAACGACTATCAGCCGCATTGTCGGTCACAACGGACTATATCGTCAACGGAACAGAAACGCAGGACAATAATTCAGCGATATTGTCCATCATAAACACACTTACGTGACTGCTTTTGCAGAAGCTATCAATGATAAAGATTAAGGCAACACCGAACAATTATTGCCGTGCAGATGCGCAGTCAGATTTTTCGTCAG
>JBJEQM010000434.1:0-3824 GCA_051881755.1 Oscillospiraceae bacterium | reverse complement strand
CGCCTACTCTGATAACTCCGCCCTTTAGGTCAAGAGCGTCAAAATTGTTAAAAAAGGTATTTATGGCAAACTGCTCGGCAACGCTTGACTCGTCGTCGTAGGACATATTTTCATTGAAGTTTCTGACGGCAAACTCAATACACTCGTCAAAGTCCTTCTCCGTCATTTTGGAATAGCTCCAGTCGTTTTCGTAAAAGCGATTAAGATGATTGCGCTTGCCGTGGTATTTTTTACCTTTAAGTTCCCGCAGATTTTCCGCAAGGTATATATAATCGTTGCCCGACTCGTCGTTTTCCACCGTGTATTCACCGGGGAAATACTCCTCGAAAATGGGGAGATTTTCCGTCAGCACCGAGGATACCACGAAAGGCTCGCCGCGTTCTTCCGCATATTTCCGCAGCAAGGTCAGCACCTCTTTGTAGTCTCCCTCCCCTGCGGGGAATGTGAATCGCAGACCGTCCTTTTCCGAGCAGGATATATAAAAATCCTTGTAGCGGCATATCTTGGTCTCGTACAGCCTGTGCCACGCCATATTGTTGGCAAAGGAATACTCACAGCCGCGGAAGTCCGATTTTTGCAGCAGCGACCTTATCCACGGCTTATCCGATATATCAATTTTTCTGAAATCAAACATTAAAATTGCCTCATTCATCTGTAAAGCAATGTAACTTTACAGTATATTATCTTCAATATATTTCATTATAGCGGCGGTGATATCCTCCACGGGCAGCGGCTCGCCGTCACGGCTGCACTCAATTACGCCCCAGTCACACTTTTCCGCTGCATACAGCGCCGATTTGCGGCAGCCCCGCAGATATGCCACATTTGCTTCGTGAATATCCTTTTTGCTCTCGTCGCCGTTATACCGCGCCGACATGAGCCGCTGTGATATTTCCACGGGCATATCGAGGAAAATGACGCAGTCGGGACGGGGCAGACCAAGCTTATTGTACTCGTAATCCGCAAGCCAGTCAAGATAGCCGTCCCACTCCTCACGGGGCAGCTTTTCCATTTGATGTATGGCGTTGGATGTGGTATAGCGGCTGGCAAGGATAAGCTCGCCGTCACTGTAATTTTTCTCCCAGAACTGCTTGTAGCTTGCGTATCTGTCCACGGCGTAAAAGCTTGAAGCGGCGTAGGCATTGATGTCGGCGACGTTTTGGGATATCTCCCCGTTAAGATACATCTTCACCAGCGCAGACGAGGGCTTGTCATACTCCGGAAAGCTTATCGCCTTTACAGTATATTTCTCCCCCAGCAGCTTTTTTACAATATCAAACTGGGTGGTTTTTCCACTTCCGTCCAGTCCGTCAATTACAATAAGTCTTTTTTTCATAACATTCACCTTTTAACCGCATATATACATTTATTATAACATTTTTAATAGATATCGTCAAGATAAAATAAATGAATATTATTATACCAATAAAAATGGCTGCACCATGCAGACGCACAATGCAGCCATGATATTTATGTTATCAGTCCTTGTATTCCATACCGATCTTGATAGCTTTAAGATTGTTGTCTATCATAAACGCTCTTTTGGCAGGAACTACCTTTTCCAAAGCCTTTTTGAAGGTCTCGGGAGCGAACATTCCCGTCTCGGCGATAAGCTTGCCGATGAGGATAATATTTGCGCCGCCCTTGAGCTGAGGGTCGCCCGTGGTAAGCTCGGCGGCGGGAACGTAGCATACCTTGACGTCGGTGCGCTCAACCTTGATATCCACCATGGAGCTGTCAACGATAACGATACCGTTTGGCTGTACCTTGTCGATGAACTTCTCCAGAGAAGGCGTGTTCATGGCAACAAGTACATTGGGATTTACTACCAGCGGAGAGCCGATAGGCTGCTCGGAAATGCATACGGAGCAGTTACAGGTGCCGCCGCGCATTTCGGGACCGTAGGACGGCAGCCATGATACTTCCTTATTGTCCATAAGACCGCTGTATGCAAGAATTTTTCCTGCGAAAAGGATACCCTGTCCGCCGAAGCCTGCAAGAAGTATATCGTAATTCATTACTTATTGCCCTCCTCTGCTGTTTTATCCTTGTAAACGCCGAGAGGATAGTAAGGAATCATCTCGTCCTCAATTCTCTTGAGAGCGTCCGCGGGAGTCATACCCCAGTTTGTGGGGCAGGAAGAAAGTATCTCTACGATTGAAAAGCCCAGACCGTTCTTTTCATTCTCAAACGCCTTGCGGATAGCCTTTTTAGCCTCTCTTACATGAGGTACGGAGTTTACTGCAACTCTCTGTGCCAGCGCAACGCCGTCCAGTGTGGAGAGCATCTCGCACATTCTTACGGGGTAGCCCTGAACGCGGGGGTCTCTGCCGTAAGGAGTGGTCTGTGTGACCTGTCCGGGAAGAGTTGTAGGCGCCATCTGTCCGCCCGTCATGCCGTAAATAGTATTGTTTACAAAGATAACGACGATGTTCTCGCCTCTCGTTGCGGCGTGAACGGTCTCCGCAGTACCGATAGCGGCAAGGTCGCCGTCGCCCTGATATGTGAATACATACTTCTCTGGCATAGCGCGCTTAACGCCCGTTGCTGTTGCGGGAGCACGTCCGTGTGCGGCTTCTATCATATCGCAGCCGAAATAATCATATGCCATAACAGAGCAGCCTACGGGACAAACGCCGATAGTATCGCCCTCGATACCCATTTCATCAATTACCTCGCAGAGTATTCTGTGAATGATTCCGTGAGTACAGCCGGGGCAGTAATGTGTGGGTACATCTATCAAAGACTTGGGTCTTTCAAAAACTACTGCCATTAGTCAGCACCTCCGATCTTTTTGATCTGCTCAAGAACTTCCGCAGGCGTGGGAATTACGCCGCCTGTTCTGCCGTAGAACTCTACGGGCTTGGAGCAGTTTATGGCAAGCTTTACATCGTCCACCATCTGACCCATGGACATCTCAACGTCAAGTATCACCTTGGCGTTCTTTACAGCCTCGTTTATCTCCTTTACGGGGAAGGGCCACAGTGTAATGGGACGGAAAAGTCCCGCCTTGATACCCTGCGCTCTTGCAAGGTTTACCGCTGACTTTGCAACACGGGCAGTTGCGCCGTATGCCGTTACCACGATATCAGCGTCCTCTGTGAGATAAAGCTCCGCTTCGGTGTGATTAGCCTTGATCTCATCGTATCTCTTATAGCGCTCCTTAATGGAGTTTTCCAGCTCCTCGGGCTTGAGGTAGAGAGAGTTTACAATATTGTGCTTTCTCTTGCCGCCGTGACCGTTTGTAGCCCAAGGCTTGTCTATAAATTCGGTCTTTTTCTCGGGGAATGTAACAGGCTCCATCATCTGACCGAGAAGTCCGTCAGCCAGTATCATTGCAGGCATACGGTACTTATCCGCCATATCAAATGCCAATGTTACCTTGTCCACCATTTCCTGTACGGAGCAGGGAGCATATACCAAAAGCTGGTAGTCGCCGTGACCGAGAGCCTTTGTAGCCTGCCAATAATCCGCCTGTGAGGGCTGGATACCGCCAAGTCCGGGGCCTCCGCGCTGTACATTGATGATAACGCAGGGCAGGTCGGAGCCTGCTATGTAGGATACGCCCTCGGATTTCAGTGATACTCCGGGAGAGGAGGAGGATGTCATGGCACGCACGCCCGTAGAAGCAGCGCCCAGTACCATATTTATCGCGGCGATCTCGGATTCCGCCTGAAGAAATACGCCGCCCGATTTTGCCATATTCTTTGCAAGATAAGCGGAAATTTCCGTCTGAGGTGTGATAGGATAACCAAAGAAGCACTTACAGCCTGCGCGGATAGCCGCCTCGGCAAGAGCCTCGTTGCCTTTCATAAGATTTCTTT
>JBJEQM010000433.1:0-3825 GCA_051881755.1 Oscillospiraceae bacterium | reverse complement strand
ATCGACGAATTTTACAAGGATTGCTGATCATGCCGTTTGGCATCGGAAAGGAAAACGTAAGCTATGCCGTTTTGGGTAAATATCATTGTTGCCGTTACAGCTTTTGCGGTAGCTGCGGCGACGGGAATTTTTCTTATACCGCTGCTTAAAAAGATACATTTCGGTCAGACTATATATGAGGACGGTCCCGCGTGGCACAAGAGCAAGCAGGGCACTCCCATAATGGGCGGATTTATGTTTATATTCGGCTCGGCGGTCGCCTCGGCGATAGGCTATGCCGTGTACCGCTTTGTGTCGCAGGACGTGGTCATTCCGCAGAATACGGAGCTTTACCGCTTTATCGCAGGCTTTGTGTACGCTCTGCTGAATATGATAATAGGCTTTGCCGACGATTATATCAAGGCGGTGAAGAAGCAGAATTTAGGTCTGCGGGCGTGGCAGAAAATGATAATGCAGTTTATCTTTTCGGCGGCGTTCCTCATCGCGCTGTATCTGCTGGGGGACGTGAAAACCACCCTGAACCTCTATTGGTTTGAGCTTGACTTGGGTATATTCTATTACCCCATAATGCTGCTTGTTATGGTGTATATCACCAACGCGGTAAACCTCACCGACGGTATCGACGGTCTTTGCGGCTCCATGACGGTGGTATCCATGCTTTCCTTTGTAATGCTCTGTTCCTCCATTGGAATGTGGGAGTATTCCATTTTCTCCATGGCGGTGGCAGGCGGCTGTCTGGGATTTTTGGTGTGGAATCTGCACCCTGCAAAGGTGTTCATGGGCGATACGGGCTCCATGTTCCTCGGCGGCGCTGTAGTTGCTGTCGGCTTTGCCACAAGACAGCATCTGCTTATGGTGCTTATTGCCGCGGTGTATATTTTCGAGGCGCTTTCCGTAGTTATTCAGGTGACATATTTCAAGCTCACCCACGGAAAAAGGCTCTTCAAAATGTCTCCCATACACCATCACTTTGAGCTTTGCGGCTGGTCGGAATATAAAATTGTGATAGTATTTTCGCTTGTTACGCTGGCGTGCGGCGTGCTGGCAAATCTGATATATAATCTCTGCTGATCTTAGGAGGGTAAAAAATGCCCGGAGCAACCGAATCTATTTCAAAAGACGGCGCGGACAGACGCCGCAATATAAAAAAATACACAGGCGGAGCGAAAAAAGGCGTAAGCACGGACGCAGCTGCTAAAGCAGGCGGCGAGCAGATAGTGAAAGGTCCCATGGACCTGCCCTTTTTCCTTATAATCATTACTCTGCTGGTCATCGGACTGGTAATGATGTTCTCAGCAGGCTATGCGTGGGCAATATCAAAGGGCTATGACGGAACATATTATTTCCGCCATCAGCTTGCTATGGCTGCAATAGGCATAGTGGGCATGATAATCGTGTCGTGTATAGATTATCATATATTAAAAAAGCCCGTTATCGTTTTCGGTGCGCTGGGATTATCGGCGTTGCTGATGATACTCTGCCGCGTTGGACCATTTACCGCCCCCCGCGGAGACGCCTACCGCTGGTTAGAGATAGCAGGCGTGTCATTTCAGCCGTCGGAAATATTAAAGCTGGCGGTAATACTTCTTTTCGCCACTCTTATATCAAATAACTACTCCCGTATGCACAAATTCTCATACGGCGTAATGCCTTTCGGAATATGTCTCGGCGCGGTCGCGGGACTGATGTTCATGCAGCGTCACTTCTCGGGCATGATAATCATTTGTGTTATCGGTATCATAATGATGTACGTAGGCGGCACAAGTACAAAGCATATTATCCTGCTGGGTATTGCAGCCGTTGCGCTGGTAGCGCTGCTTATGGTCATCATGGTAAACGTCAAGGGCAACGAATACGTTATGAACCGTATCATCGCATGGCGCGACCCCTTCGACGAATCCCTTAAGGAGCAGGGCATTGACACATATCAGCAGAAAAACTCCCTTATCGCCATTGGCTCGGGCGGACTGTTCGGTCTGGGTCTGGGCAATTCCCGACAGAAGTTCCTTTATCTCCCCGAATCCAAGAACGACTTTGTTTTCGCGGTAGTATGCGAGGAGCTGGGCTTTGTGGGTGCCTGCGCGGTGCTGCTCATGTTTATCCTTTTTGTAGTAAGAGGCTTCTATATTGCTTCCAAGGCACCCGATAAATTCGGCATGATGCTCGTTGTGGGACTTGTTGTGCAGATAGGACTTCAGGCACTGCTCAATATAGCCGTTGTAACCAATTCCATACCCAACACCGGTATATCCCTGCCGTTCTTCAGCTATGGCGGCACGGCGCTTATAATGCAGCTGGTGCAAATGGGTATCGTGCTTAACGTCTCAAAGCAGTCCCTTATTAAAACTTAGGAAAGAAGTGGTAGTATGTTAAAGGTACTTCTTGCAGGCGGCGGCACTGCGGGACACATCAACCCCGCCCTTGCCATCGCATCTATAATAAAGGAGCGTATCCCCGACGCGGAGTTTCTCTATGCAGGAACGCCCAAAGGCATGGAATCCAAGCTTGTGCCCAAGGCAGGCTACGATTTTGCTCCCATAAAGGTGAGCGGCTTTCAGCGTAAGCTTACACCGCAAAATATCCTGCGCAACGTAAAGACCGTGGCGTATCTCACCACCGCAGGTCACCGCGCCAAGCAGATAATCAAGGAGTTTCAGCCCGATATCGTTATCGGTACGGGCGGATATGTCAGCGGACCTGTTGTGCTGAAAGCGGCGCAGATGGGTATAAAGACCGCCATACATGAGCAGAACGCCTATCCCGGCGTGACAACGCGTATGCTGTCCAAGCAGGTGGACGAGGTCATGCTCACCGTGGAGGAGGCTATGGAGTATCTTGACAAGGATATATCCTACACCGTAACGGGTCTCCCTGTCCGCAAGGGCTTCTGTACAATGACGAAGCAGCGTGCGAAAAAGGAGCTGGGCATACCCGAGAACGAGCTTTGTATATTGTCCTACGGCGGCAGTCTGGGCGCGGGACGAATCAACGAGACCGTTGCCGAGCTGATGGAGTGGGAGGTCAAAAACGGCAAGGAAGTGACCCATATCCATTCCTACGGCGGCATGGGCAAGGACACATTTTTGCAGGATATAAAGTCGCGGGGCGTGGACTATGAAAACAACCCGCGCATACGTCCGAAAGAGTATATCGACAATATGCCTGTATGCATGGCGGCGGCAGACCTTGTGATATGCCGCTCGGGAGCGAACACTCTGTCCGAGCTTGAAGCGCAGGGACGTGCTTCCATACTTATACCATCGCCAAATGTTGCGGGAAATCACCAGTATCACAACGCCATGGTGCTTGGCAAGGCAGGGGCGGCTGTTGTAATCGAGGAGAAAAATCTGAACGGCAGCGTACTTATAGAAAAGGTCAGCAGCCTGTGCTCCGATAAAGACAAGCTTGACTGCTTTGCAAAGCGTGCGGCTTCGCTGTATGTCACCGATACCCCCGACAGGATTTTCGGCGTGATAGAAAAGCTTATCAATGCCGATAAACAATAAAGTGCGTAAAACAGCACATCACTGCCCGCAGGAAGATCGCTCAGTGCTTTTTATATCAATATGGAGATAAAAATGGAAACAAACAGAAAAACCTTTGAAGACAGCTATCGGGAAAAATATTATGAGTTGAGAAAATGGATAGAATTTTCTATTATGGATCAAATTCATGCTTATAACGAATTTGTCGACCGTTTCAAAGAGGATCACGGTTATGTCCCGTTAAAACAGTACATTGACGCTTTTATGCATGAAGATGAAGAAATAAGAGAATCCTTCATTCCGTTGGTAAATATATATAATACACTGCACGCACTTTGTA
>JBJEQM010000432.1:0-3841 GCA_051881755.1 Oscillospiraceae bacterium | reverse complement strand
TTATGCAAGATTTTGCTCGATTTTTTGTATACTTTTTAATCGGGGATTAGTATAAGGGAAATAATTTAGAACGGAGTTTAGTTTATGTACGATTTTAACTATTTGCAGCTTAAAACTTCAAACTGTAAAAACTGCTACAAATGTATACGCAACTGCTCGATAAAGTCCATTAAATTTTCGGGCAATCAGGCGCATATCATCGGCAGCGAGTGTATTCTCTGCGGCACCTGCTATGTTGTCTGTCCGCAGAACGCCAAGCAGATACGCGGCGACGCGGGCAAGGTAAAAAGTGCAATTGCCGACGGAAAGACCGTCGTTGCAAGCATCGCGCCCTCCTTTGCGGCAAATTTCTCGGGCTATACCGTTAAGGACTTGGAAAATGCCCTCAAAAAGCTGGGCTTTGCTTACGCCGAGGAGACCTCACGCGGCGCAGAGGCGGTAAAGACCCACTATGAGCGCATTCTCAAGGAGGAGGCCAACGATGTGCTTATATCCTCCTGCTGTCCCACTGTAAATATGCTTTTGCAGAAATATTATCCCGATGTACTGCCATGTCTTGCGCCCATCGCTTCGCCCATGATTGCTCACTGCAAAATGATAAAGGAGACCACTCCCGACGCATACACGGTATTTATCGGTCCCT
This sequence comes from Oscillospiraceae bacterium, assembly GCA_051881755.1. Lineage (GTDB taxonomy): Bacteria > Bacillota > Clostridia > Oscillospirales > Ruminococcaceae > UMGS363. The sequence continues at coordinate 3,198 of JBJEQM010000432.1, read as the reverse complement.
GCATATCCAAGAAAAAGGAGGGTGACAACTCCGACGGCGCAGTGGACGCTGTACTTACTTTCGACGAGATATGCGACTGGTTCCGCGAGGAGGGTATCAAGCTGGAAAAAAGCGGCGAGACCGTGGAGACCAACCGCTCCGCGCTGTTCCCGACAGTCGGCGGCATAATCCGCTCCATGACCAAAAAGGGAAGTCCCTACAGCTACTTCTCCGTGGACGGTATGGAGAACTGCATCAAGGCTATCGAGGATATCAGAAACGGCAATATAAACAAGTGCTTTGTTGAGATGTCGGCGTGCCGCGGCAGCTGTATCGGCGGCCCTGTAATGGAAAAATTTGCTCCCTCTCCCGTTCGCTCTTACATGGACATCGACCGCTATGCGGGCAGAGAGGATATTCTTCCCAATATACCCGAGCGGGGTGTGGTGGAGTGTAAATATCCCGTTATGGCGCAGACGAGGGATATCCCCGGTGAGGCGCAGATACGCGAGATACTTATGAAAATGGGCAAGCATTCCAAGGAGGACGAGCTCAACTGCGGCAGCTGCGGCTACAATACCTGCCGCGAAAAGGCTATTGCCGTATATCAGGGCAAGGCGGACTTCACCATGTGTCTGCCGTACCTTAAAGACAAGGCGGAGTCTTTCTCCGACAATATTATCAACAACACTCCCAACGGCATACTTGTGCTCAACGAGGATTTCGAGGTACAGCTTATCAACCGTGCGGCGTGCAGCATGATGAACATATCCTCTCCGTCGGATATTCTGGGCAGTCCCGTTATCCGCATACTTAACCCCACGGAGTACATGAACGTGCTTTCCGAGGAGCGTAATGTATACGAAAAGAAAACGTTCCTTGCGGAATATAAGAAGTATGTTGAGGAAACAATTATATATGACAGAAATTATCATATTATAATGAGCATTATGCGCGATATTACGGGCGAGGAAAAGGAGCGCGCCGAAAAGGAGAATACCAGCAAGCAGGCTATTGAGATAACCGACAAGGTAATCGAAAAGCAGATGCGCGTTGTTCAGGAGATAGCTTCGCTCCTCGGCGAGACCACTGCGGAGACGAAGATAGCTCTGACTAACCTTAAAGATACCCTTAACTGCGAAAACAAGTAATTTGGAGATATACTCATGAATAATTTATGTACAGATATCGGCTTTTGCAGCGTAAATAAAAAGGGAGAGCAGCTTTGCGGCGACCACATCGAGATAGTCGAGCAGAACGATAATTCCATTGTTTTCGTGCTGGCGGACGGTCTCGGCAGCGGCGTTAAGGCGTGCATACTCTCCACGCTTACCTCAAAAATTATATCCACAATGATGGCGAATAATATGTCCATTGAGGAGTGCGTAAACACTATCGCTTCCACGCTGCCCGTATGCGAAAAGCGCGGCATAGCTTATTCCACCTTTACCATTATCCGCATTATCGACAACAGCGAGGCGGAGATTATACAGTATGATAACCCTATGGTCATCATGCTGCGCAACGGTCAGTATTATGAATATCCCACCACAAGCATGGAAATTGGCGGCAAGACCATACTTAAATCCAAGCTTTCCTTGGAGAAAAACGATGTGTTCGTTACCACCAGCGACGGCGCTATTTACGCGGGCGTCGGCAAGACCCTCAACTTCGGATGGCAGCGTGACAGTATCGTGGATTTCCTTGTGGGCAATTATGAGACTAATATGTCCGCGAAAACCGTGTCCCAGATGCTCCTTGACCAGTGCAACAGCCTTTACGGCGGCGAGCCGGGTGACGATACCACGGTGGGCACAATAAAGATACGTCAGCGCGTGCCTATGAACCTGCTTATGGGTCCGCCGTCCAACCCTGCCGACCTGAAAAAAATGCTCACCCTCTTCTTTGCAAAGGAGGGCAAGCATATTGTATGCGGCGGTACAACGTCTACTTTAGCGGCGGAGTATCTTGGCAAGCCCGTTATACCTTGTCTTGATTATATCGACCCCGAGATACCGCCTATTGCGACCATCGAGGGCGTTGACCTTGTTACCGAGGGCGTTATCACCATGACCAAGGTAATGACCTACGCGGAGGATTTTGTATCCGAAAATAACGATTATAATGAGTGGTCAAGGAAAAAGGACGGCGCTTCCCGAATCGCAAAGCTGCTTTTTGAGGAGGCTACGGACATTAATTTCTACATCGGCAGAGCCATTAACCCTGCTCACCAGAACCCCAATCTGCCCATAAACTTCAGCATAAAAATGCGTCTTATCGACGAGCTGAGCAAGAGTCTGAAAAAAATGGGCAAGAGGGTAAATGTATCGTATTTCTGATATGACAAAAATTTCAGCGGTGCGTTTTGCTTTGTGCCGTTTTAGGGATTGATTTAAATGAATTTAATGCACTTAAAATATCTTGTGGAGGTAGAGAAAACAGGCTCAATCACAAAGGCGGCTTCAAGCCTTTATATGGGTCAGCCTAACCTCAGCAAGGCAATAAAGGAGATCGAGAACGAGCTTGGTGCTCCCATATTCAAGCGTATTTCCAAGGGCGTTGAGCCTACGGAAAAGGGCAAGGAATTTCTGGAGTGCGCCAAGGCGATAATTCAGCAGCTGGATAAAATGGAAAATCTTTTTCGCCCCGAAGTGTCCGATATGAATCTGTTTAAGATAGCGATACCGAGGGCTTCGTACATTGCGTATGCGTTTTCGCGGTTTGTGACGGGAATGGACAGGGACAAGCAGATATCGGTAAATTTCCGCGAGACCAACGCCATTGACTCCATCAACGGCGTTGTGGAGGGGGAGTACAACATGGCGGTGATACGCTATGACGAGACTTATGAGGACTTTTTTCTCTCGCTGCTTGCGGACAAGGATCTGCGCTACGAGGAGCTGTGGAGTTTTTCGTATATGGCGCTTATGGCGAAAAGCAATCGTCTGGCGGCGGAGGAAAGCGTTTCTCTCAGTCAGCTGGACGAATATATTGAGATAGTGCAGGGTGACGTTTCCGTGCCGTATCTCTCGGAGAATTATCTGAAAAAAAGCGCTGCGCCCGAGAAAAACCGTATTTTTGTATACGACCGCGGCAGTCAGTTTGACCTGCTGGACAGAGTGCCCGACGCGTTCATGTGGGTATCACCGCTGCCAAAGGAGCAGCTGGAGCGGCATGGTCTGGCGCAGATAAAATGTGTTGATTACAATGTACGCAACA
>JBJEQM010000431.1:0-3847 GCA_051881755.1 Oscillospiraceae bacterium | reverse complement strand
TTATGCAAATGTACAATGAAAGCTGATTTGTTTGTATAAATTCACATATATTTAATTATTCATCTTTTCTGTTTACAAAAAAGACACGAAATGATAATCGTCGTGATATACAAAAGCTCCAAGAAAACATACAATATCTAAAAATTAACAAAAATCGGGCGGAATAGCTCCGCCCGAAAACCGAATATTTACAAAACACTGAGTATAATTATACGAAATGTTGAAAACTCTCTGTAAAACGTTGAAAAGTACTGAAAACTCCCCCGAAAGTGTGGAAAACTTTACTTCGATTTTACGCCGTTTGCAGATGTTTTTCCACTTTTTCCACCATCTTTCCACATTTTATGCGGAAAGGTCATTCTACTCCGGGGAAAGAAACGGGGGATTCTCCGCCTGTTCTTGACTCGATAAAATTTTCCACTTCCTCGGGTCTTATTCCCAGCACAATGGAAAATTCCTGATTAACAAGGCTTTCGGCGGTCTTCATGACCCTTTCGTCCGCCGCCGACAGCTTTTTGCCCTCGCGGCTGCGCTTCTGCTTCTGACCGTACAGGGATTTCAGCAGGCAGAATATCTTGCTGTAGTCGTCGCTTTTCAGCATCTGACCGAAGGTCTCGCGGCGCTCACCCACGTTAGCTATCCACTGCGGCTCGATGTCGGGAATGCTGTCGATAAGGGAGAATATCTCCTCGCGGGTCAGCAGACGGCGCACCTTGTTCTCCAGCGTTTCCGACGGGATAAAATACACCGATTTGTCCGCGCCGCATGGTATCAGACGGCAGTATTCCACTTCGTGCACCCCGTCAAAGCTTCGCCTTTCTTTTCCGTCGATACGGCAAATTCCCGCTGTACCGTACATTACATATTCCCCGTTGTGATACTCCATACGACCCTCCTTACGCCTGTTTCCAAGGCATGGCTCCTCCGTAATATTTTTTTGATATTCTGCGCTGCTCCGCCTCGCTCAGTGCGGAAAGTCTGCTGCGCCAATGATTGCGCGCGCTGTTCTCGTCCGTATGAATATTTTCGGGAGCGGCCTTTTTATTTTCATTTTCGATTATATCCATATTTACCTCCGTTTTATTTTGGCGGATATTACCTGATATGTATATTATAACATATTTTGCCGCTGTTCGCCATAGGCTTTTTGCATAAACTGCACAATATTTTACATCATAATCGGACATAATAATACACAAAGTTTACCAAAATTTAATTTACAAATTTTTCCTGATATGTTGGCATAATTGACAAATATTTCAGACTTTCGGTGACATAATATAATAAGATTAAATTCCGAAAGGTCTGGTAAAATGTACAACGCCGATTGCTTTACCAAAAAAGCAAATCTTACCATAAAAAAAGCTTTTCTTCATGCAGGCAGGCTGGGACATACCTATGTCGGCAGCGAGCACCTGCTGCTTTCCCTTATCAGCGAGCAGGGCTGTACCGCCGGCAGCACCCTGAAAGCCTGCGGCATCACCGAAGAAGCGGTGCTGAACAGGATAATCGCCCTTGTGGGCAGGGGCGAGCCCTCCGCCGTCAGCGAGGACGCCATGACCCCTGCGGTCAAGCGCACCATTGACGCCGCCGTGCAGATAGCCGCCGCTTCGGGGGCGAAGATAACGGGCACGGAGCATCTTCTTGCGGCGCTGATGGAGCAGGAGAACTGCACCGCCGCGGCTATCCTCCGCGAGGAGGGCGGAGACCCCTCCGTCATCAGGGCGGCGTCTCCCGCGTCCCAGTTTTTCACTCGGCAGATACCCACCCTTGAAAAGTACGCCCGCGACCTTACCGCCGCCGCCGCGGACAAGAAATGCGACCCCGTTTTCTGCCGCGACAAGGAGATAGAACAGGTGGTGCGCATACTCTCGCGCCGCACCAAAAATAATCCCTGTCTTATCGGTGAAGCGGGCGTTGGCAAGACCGCCGTCGTGGAGGGTATCGCCGCTATGCTTGCAAAGGGGAACGTCCCCGAAGCTCTGCGCGGCAAGCATATTTTCTCCCTGAGCCTGACCTCCATGGTGGCGGGAGCAAAGTACCGCGGCGACTTCGAGGAGCGCATCAAGCAATGTATCGAGGAGGTCGTATCCTGCCGCAATATTATACTATTTATAGATGAGCTGCATACTATCGTGGGCGCAGGCGCTGCCGAGGGTGCTATCGACGCCGCCAATATACTCAAGCCCCCTCTTGCACGGGGCGATTTACAGATAATCGGCGCTACCACCATAAAAGAATACCGCAAGTTTATCGAAAAAGACCCCGCCCTTGACAGGCGCTTCCGTCAGGTCATGATAAACGAGCCGTCGGAGGAAGAGGCGGTAAAGATGATCGGCGGACTGAAAAAAATATACGAGGACTTCCACTGCGCGGATATTTCCGACGAAGCGGCAAAAGCAGCGGTGGAGCTTTCGGTGCGGTATCTTCCCGAGCGTTACCTCCCCGATAAGGCAATAGACCTTATGGACGAGGCTGCTTCCCGCGCAAGACTGAAAGCCGCCGCCGAGCCCCGTACTCTGACCCAGCTTGCGGAAAGTCTGAAAATAATGCTGGATAAGCAGTCCGAGCGACGGAAAGAGCCGTCAAAGCCCCGTCCCGACCTGCCGAGCTGGTATAATGACAGCGGCGCAAACCGCGTGACCGTGGGACGGAACGATATTGCCGAGGTGGTGGCGGACTACACGGGCATACCCCTTGCGGAGATAACAAAGGGCGAGCGTGAGCGCCTGCTCCGTCTTGAAGCGGAGCTGCACAAGCGTATCATCGGGCAGGAGGAGGCCGTCCATGCCGTTGCCGACGCGGTGCGCCGAAGCCGCTCGGGTCTGAAAGACCCCTGCCGTCCCATGGGGTGCTTCCTTTTTGCCGGACCTACGGGCTCGGGCAAGACGGAGCTTGCCAAGGCGCTGGCGGAATGTCTTTTCGGCGATGAAAACGCCGTGATACGGTTTGATATGTCGGAATATATGGAGCGGCACAGCGTATCCAAGCTTATCGGCGCACCTCCGGGCTACGTCGGCTTCGAGGAGGGCGGCGTGCTTACCGAGCGCGTCCGCCGCAAGCCCTACAGCGTTATACTTTTCGACGAGATAGAAAAAGCCCACAGCGATATATACAATATCCTGCTGCAAATTTTTGAGGAGGGCAGGCTGACGGACAACACGGGGCGCACCGTATGCTTCGGCAGCACTGTCATCATACTCACCTCAAACGAGGGCGCACAGCGGCTCACGGAGCGTACCTCCGTGGGCTTCGGCGGAAACGGCTTCTCCGATGCAAAGCAGGATGTGCTTAAAGATATACGCCGCCGTTTCAGTCCCGAGCTGCTTGGCAGGCTGGACGAGACGGTCATATTCGAGCCGCTGACCAAGGTGCAGCTGACGGATATTGCCAAAAAGCTGCTGAACGATCTCCGCGCACGGGCGCACGCGCTGGAGATATCGCTGGAGTTCAGCGACGGCGCGGTGGAGCACCTTGCCGAGACCGACTGCCGCCGCGGCGGAGCGCGCAGTCTGCGGCATGATATAACCGTGTCGGTGGAAAATATGCTTTCGCGGCAGATACTGGACGGCAGCATAAAAAGCGGCGACAGCGTTGTGCTGGTATATGAAAACGGCGGGTACAGCTTCAAATTCGGCGCGGCTGTTCAGGCTGACGGGTGACAGTATTATACAAAGGCAATATCGAACAACCGCCGGCTAACGCCTTTGCCGCACATCTGCTTGTATATTCGCCGTCATATTGCACATAAATTTTTGACATACGACAGTATGCCTGCAAAATTTCTGTACGATCTGACGAAAAATCTGACTGCGCATCTGTACGGCAATGGTTGCTCGGCATTGCC
>JBJEQM010000430.1:0-3848 GCA_051881755.1 Oscillospiraceae bacterium | reverse complement strand
ACGAGGGCAAGGACAACTGCATCATTTGGTCCAACGATGAGGGAACACTGAATTTCACGGTGGACGTCCCCGAATCGGGCGCATACAGTATGTTTATGTCCTATTATCAGATCATCGGCACAACGACTACGTCGGAATTTTCTGTTCTCCTTGACGGTGTCTCTCCTTATGATACCGCTCAGAGAATAAATATCCCGCGTATCTGGACGAACAAGCACCCCATTTCCCTTGACTCCAAGGATAATGAAATACGTCCGCCCCAGGTCGAGATGCCTATGTGGACGACTACACCCTTTAAGGACGAGGACGGTCTGTTCAATGAACCGCTGCTGTTCTACTTTGAAAAAGGTCAGCATACCGTCACAATACAGTCCGAAAAAGCCAAGCTTGCAATTGAATATATCAAGCTTTATAACGAAAAGGATTATAAAGAATACATAGCTCCTTCCGAAAGCGAGCTTAATGCCAATACCGCCGAGACTATCAAGGTACAGGGCGAGGGTTATTCTTACACAAATTCCCAGACGCTCTTCCCTACATATGACCGCGGCAACTATCTGACAGAACCCTCTCACCCCACCAAGCAGCGTTATAATACTGTCGGTGACGGCACATGGGATACCACCGGTCAGACGATCACTTGGGAAATTGACGTTGCTCAGGCGGGCTACTATAAGGTAAATCTCAAGGCGCGTCAGAACGAGCTGAGAGGTCTGTATACCAACCGCCGACTTTATATCGACGGCGAAGTGCCCAGCAAGCCCTTTGCTCAGATAAAGTTCTACTACGATGATGACTGGACCTCTGTTGTCCCCGAGGACGAAAACGGAGACCCCGCATACGTTTATCTTGACGCAGGCAAGCATACTATCCAGCTGGAATGTATCCCCGGCGAGATAGGCGAATCCATGCGCCGTCTGGACAGCATCGTTTACGAGGCTAATCAGTATTATATGAAGATACTGATGATCACAGGTCCCGACCCCGATAAATATACCGACTATTATGTTCATCGTGAGATACCCGAGCTGCTGACGGAATTTGAGATGCTTTCCATACAGCTCCGTACCGAGCGTGCCAACATCGAAGAGCTTGCAGGTATCGAGGGCTCCGAAGCGGCTGCCCTTGACCGTCTGGCGGACGTTTTCGACAAGTGCGTTGAAAGACCCAACAAGATACCCGATTACCTTGGCAGTATCAAGGATAACGTATCCGCAGTTTCTTCTTGGATGCGTCAGTACAGAAGCCAGCCTTTGGAGATAGATTACATTGAGCTTGCTCCTGCTTCCGCTAAGTTTACACCCGTAAAGAAAAACTTCTTCAAGAGCCTTGCGTTCTCGGCAAAGTCTCTTTGGGGCTCATTCTTTGAGGATTACACCGTCCTTTCCGATGTAAGCGCAGACTCCATCAACGTATGGGTAGGTATCGGCCGTGACCAGACCAATGTTATCAAGCAGATGACCGATTCCGAATTTTCTTCCGAATACAATATCGATGTTTCCATCAACCTTGTTCAGGGTACTATCATGGAAGCTGTTCTGGCAGGAAAGGGTCCTGACGTTGCCCTCTTTATCGGCGGCGAGTTCCCTATCAACCTTGCTATCAGAGGTCTGCTGCAGCCCGTTAACGATCTGCCCGGCTTCGACGAGGTAAAATCCCGCTTCCAGAGAAACGCTATGGTTATGTACACCTTTGACGACAATGTTTACGGTGTGCCTATAACTCAGACCTTCCCCATGATGTTCTATCGTAAGGATACTCTTGCGGAGATCGGTATCACTGCGCCTCCCGAAACCTGGGACGAGCTCATTGATATGCTTCCCGCTATCCAGAGAAAATATATGCAGCCGGGTCTTGTTCTTCCCGGTAACGTAAACGGTACTGCGGTCTCGCCCGCAACCGAATCCGGTCACACCTTTGCGCTGCTCATGCTCCAGACAGGTACAAACTACTATAACGAGGATCAGACTGCCACCAATTTCGACAGCCAGGCTGCCGTTGAGGCGTTCGACAAGTGGACGGACTTCTATAATGTATACAAGTTCGACCAGACCTACGACGCTTTCACACGTTTCAGAACGGGCGAAGCTCCTATCGTTATCCAGAATTACTGTACCTTCTACAATCAGCTTAATACTGCCGCTCCCGAAATAAAGGGTCTGTGGGATTTTGCCCCCGTTCCCGGTACTGTCAGGGAGGACGGCACGGTTTCCCATGCTGCCAACTCCAACGGCTCGGGCGCTATTATCCTCAGAGACTGCAAGAACGTTGACGCGGCGTGGACTTTCATCAAGTGGTTTACGGAAACAGATACCATGGTTGAATACGGTCAGAACGTCGAGGGCGTTATGGGTCCTCTCGGTCGTTTTGAGTGCGCTAATATTGAGGCTCTTAAGCAGCTCAACTGGTCCAAGAACGATCTGGAAAAGATACTCGACCAGATGGATCAGCTGGAGGAAATCCCTATCATTCCGTCATCCTACGTTGTTACAAGAGGTATTATGAACGCTTTCCGTGCAGTCGTTAACGATAAGGAAAATCCGAGAGAAACTCTCAGACTTTACAATATCGACATCAACAACGAAATTACGAGAAAACGTGAAAATCTCGGCTTGGATACTTAATGATTGGAGGGGTTATCTTTGGCTGAACAGGTTAAGAAAAAGGAAATTCTGCTCCGCGAAGAGCAGAAGCATACCTTTAAAGAAAATTTACAGTATACGCTTCACGAGATGAAGAGAAACCGCGTCTGCTATTATATGCTGTTTCCGTTTATGCTGTTCTTCATTTTGTTTACCGTTATTCCGGTTGTAATGTCGCTGCCTATCGGCTTCACCGATTTCGATATGGCTCACTTCCCTCCGAATTTCATCGGTTTGCAGAACTTCTACGCAATGTTCCTTGAAGACGATGTTTTCATCGGCTCTATCAGAACAACGCTCATCTTCGCGCTTTTCACAGGTCCGCTCAGCTATGTTCTCAGCTTTTTGCTGGCGTGGCTCATCAATGAGCTGCATCCTGTGCTCAAGACAGCTTTCACACTGATATTCTACGCGCCTTCTATGGCGGGCAACATCTACTTCGTATGGCAGCTCATCTTCTCGGGCGACTCATACGGCTACCTTAACGCTTTTCTTCAGTCCATGGGCTTCACAACGGGCGCTATACAGTGGCTGACGGACGCTAACTACGTTCTCCCCTGCGTTATCGTTGTACAGCTCTGGATATCCATGGGCGCGGGCTTCCTTGCTCTGCGTGCAGGCTTCCAGGGTATCGACAAGTCCATGTACGAGGCAGGCGCTATCGAGGGTATCAAGAACCGTACTCAGGAGCTTATCTACATCACTATCCCCTCTATGGGACCTCAGCTGATGTTCGCTGCTGTAATGCAGATCGTTTCCTCCTTTACGGTCGACATCGTCGGCAGAAGCCTCGCAGGCTTCCCTTCCACCGACTACAAGGTACATACTATTATGACTCACGCATTCGACTACGGCTGGGTACGTTACGAAATGGGCTACGCTTCGGCAATATGCTTCGTGCTGTTCCTTGTAATGCTCTTGTGTAACAAGCTGATAAGCAAAGTGCTCGGCAAGTATATGAACTAAGTTAGGGGTGAGATCGTAATGGCTAAAAAAGAATTAAAGCCCTCTCAGATTCAGGCTCAGCTTGAAGCAGAGAATCAGGCTGCTCTGGAGGCGCTGAGAAAGCGCCGCGAAAAAGAGCACAGAAAAATGGAACGCTCAAAGGGTACCAATAAGCGCGTCGGAAAATCCTGGACAAATGATATCGGTATTTTCCTGCTGCTTACCTTCCTTGGCTTGTTTATGATCGCGCCTATTTATATT
>JBJEQM010000429.1:0-3867 GCA_051881755.1 Oscillospiraceae bacterium | reverse complement strand
GGATGCATAGGCGCTTCAAGGATCTGTGCGACAGTTCCGTATTCCACGATCTCACCTGCATACATAACCATAACGTAGTCCGCAATATTTGCTATTACTCCCAAATCGTGAGTGATCATCATAACTGCGGTTCCCGTTTCGTCCTTAAGATTACGGATAAGGTCGAGGATCTGTGCCTGTATCGTAACATCAAGCGCAGTCGTCGGCTCGTCGGCAATAAGCAGGGACGGCTTGCAGGAAAGAGCCATTGCAATCATAACACGCTGCCGCATACCGCCTGAAAGCTGATGGGGATAATCTTTCATTCTCATTCTCGGGGAGGGTATTCCTACCTTTTCAAGCATTTCCGTACCGCGTTCAAAGGCTTCGGACCTGGAAATCCCTCTGTTGTGCGCACATGTCATTTCAATAAGCTGGGCGCCTATTGTATAAACGGGATTGAGGGCGGTCATAGGGTCCTGAAAAATCATTGATATATTTTTTCCGCGAATGGAACAAAGTTCGCTTTCTGACATTTTTGCAATATCTTTTCCCTCAAAAAGTATTTCACCTTTCGCAATCACACTTGTCTGCTTCGGAAGCAGACGGAGGATAGTCGTGGCGGTTACGCTTTTTCCGCAGCCGGACTCTCCGACTACTCCAAGTACTGTTCCGCTTTCAATGCAGAAATTTATATCGTGGATCGCGGTAACACGGCTTCTTTTTGAAAGAAAATCGACCTGAAGGTCTTTGACCTCAAGCAAAGCCTTTTTATCACTCATAACGGAAGTCTCCCTTTAATTAACACTTCATTTTAGGGTCCATAGCGTCTCTTATACCCTCGCCTACAAGGTTTATACATATAATTGTCAGCAGCAGACATATACTTGCGGGGATCCATATCCATGGCATCTCGGTAAGCACCTGCATACTTTGAGCTGCGTAAATTATATTGCCCCACGAAGCCTGCGGCGGTTTTACGCCGGCTCCCAGAAAGCTTAATGACGACTCCATTATTATCGCATGGGAAATCCTGAACGGGATCGACGTCCACAACGGTGCCACCGAGTTCGGAAGCACATATTTCATAAGTACGGTAAAATCGCTGCAGCCTATTGATCTTGCCGCTTCAACATATTCCTCTTTGCTTACCGAAAGCACTCTGCTGTAAACAAGCTTCGCAGGCTGCGTCCAGCCAAGTATGCCTATTACGACAGTAACGGTCGTTACCGACGGCTCTACAATTGCAACTATTACAAGAATTAAAATCATAGCCGGAAAGGAAATAAACATATCAATTGCTCTCATAACAACTGTTTCAATTATTCCTCTGTAATATCCGGCAAGAAGACCGAGAGGCACGCCTATCACAACGCTTATCACAGTTGAGATCAAGCCTACGGAAAGAGAGGTTTTTCCTCCCGAAAGGATCCTCGCAAGAATATCTCTTCCCACCTCGTCCGTTCCGAGAATATGCTCCTTGCAGGGAGCAATGGCAAAATTGGCAAAGTCAAGGTAATTCGGATCAATATTATAAATCAGTGGCATTATCAGCAGTACAAGAATTTCAATCACAAGCACAACCAATCCTGCAGCGGCAGCTTTATGACAAACATATTTTTTAAAAAATGTTGTCGGAGCAGATTTTGGTTTTCTCATATAAGTGCGATCTCCTTTCCTGTTATTTTCTGCCTATTCTTGGATCCAAAACCGAATAAAGAATGTCCAGTAAAATGTTTGAAATCAGTACTACAATACATATTACAACCGCTACTCCCATAATAGGGTTATAATCCTTATAATTTATTGAATCTGTAAGCAGACTGCCGATACCCGGCCAGCCGAAAATTTTTTCAACAACGACTGTGCCGCCGATAAGAAACGGAATATTAAGGCTTATTACCGTAATAATTGGAATGAGAGCGTTTCTTAAAGCATGGCGTATAATTACAGTGTTTTCCCTTATGCCCTTTGAACGGGCAGTTTTTATGTAATTTTCATTCAGGACCTCAAGAACGTTGCTTCGTGTTTGCTTAATTAGATTTCCCATGAGTTGAAATGCAACGATGCAAGCCGGCATAAGCAAATGACGCATTAGATCTCCGAAGCTTTTTTCTGCTCCCACTGTGTACATTCCTTGAGACGGAAGAATGTTCAGCTTTACACAGAAGAAATAAATGCCGCAAAGACAAATCAGAAATCCGGGAGTAGAAGTTCCGAGGAAAGATATTGCCGAAGATATATTATCCCATATGCAATAAGGCTTGTATGCAGCCAAAACTCCCAAAGGAATGCTTATGATAATTGCGATGATCATTCCCGTCATAGTCAGCATGAGAGACGGTACGAGACGTGCCGCTATCATTTCCCAAACCGAAGTCTGTGTACGCGAGGAAAGACCCATATCGCCGCGAAGCATATTTCCGAGCCACAGCGCATATCTTACAACAAGAGGCTTGTCCAGTCCGAGACTGTGTTCCAATGCCGCATATGCTTCGGGGGAAAGATCGGTTTCCGCAGCAATAACGTCTACCGGACTTCCCGGAGCCATATTGGATAAAAGGAACACCGCAAAAGTCAGTACAATAAAAATCGGGATCGAAAGCAGTATTCTTTTGATAATGAATTTCACCATAAAACAAACTCCCTTGATTTCCGGAAATAATATACACCCTTCGGCAGCGGAACTGATGATCCGCTGTCGATAGCTGTATATCGCAATATTATGTTACTTTACTTCCCAGAGCCAGCAAGCGTCGGTTTTAGCGTCGTCAAGACCATTGAGGTTTTCGGCAAGAACGATGTAGCTGTACTGATGAACGAGGGGAACATACCAACATTCCTCCTGATACTGTTCCTGAAGCTCCTTCATAAGCTCAATGCGTTCTTCGTCGGTTTCAGCCGTATTTACTGCGGTCATCATATCAAAGCATACCGTATCCTGAATCCTGGAGAAAGAGGAAGAGTTGTTGTTATGATAAGCCATATTGTAAGTTGGGCTGGAAGTCGTACCCCACGACATGATATTCATATCGACAGTACCTTCCCTTGCCGCTTTAAGCATACCGCTGTTATCGCCGCTTATGATCTCAATATTAATGCCTGCTTCGGCCAAATTCTGCTGAATGATAAGAGCCATTTTTTCTCTCACAGGAGTTGATGTACCGATAGTATATGTTTTTGAATAATCAAATCCTGCTTCATCAAGAAGCTTTTTGGCTTCTTCAACATTTCTTTCAAAGGTAAGGTCGCTGTCATAATAAGGAGAATTGGGCGAAATATAGGATTCCGCAACTGCACCCTTACCGTCGAAAAGGCTGTCGAGAATAAGCTGCTTGTCAATAAGAAGGCTGAAAGCCTTTCTTACGGATTGAGGGAAAATTTCATTGTTTACAGAAAGCATATGGTTTGTGGTGTTCATGGAAAGCTCAACGTGCAGACCGTTCTGACCGTCAAGAGCGAGAGCCTCGGAGGGAGTAAGGAACGGATAACAGGTGTCTATTTCTCCCGAAAGGAGCGCACTGGGCATACTTGCGGTATCAACTATTTTGTAAACGAGCTTATCAAACTGAGGACGTCCAAGATAGTAATCATCAAAGGCTTCAAGCACAAGTTCAGAACCTGCAACATCGCTTACATATTTACACGGACCCGAGCCGATAGGGTGACTCCAAAATTCGTTTTCGTTAAGTTCGGCAATAGGTATATTCTCAAGCAGATGCTTCGGAAGAACGGAAAGATAATTTCCGTAGGCGGTAAAAAATGCGCCGGGGTAGGAAGCGTCCTTCAGATGGAAAATAAGCGTATAATCATCCGGTGCTTCTATGCCGATGGTCTCTCCCTCAATTACCGTACCTGTATCATCAGTACCCGTAAAATTAGAGAGGT